>RFIF01000291.1 GCA_003695655.1 Cyanobacteria bacterium J069 | reverse complement strand
TATATCAGGGGTTTTGGCTTCCGGGAACTGCATTAAGCAGTTTTTCTGAAAGCCCTGCCAGATGGGAGTTTCAGCGACTTAATAAATTAGCTCTGAGAATCGCTTAACGCAGACAACTCTTGACGAAGACAACTCTCCCCAGCGCAGACGACTTGCCGCTGCCCATTGGTCAGTAGAGTAAAACTTCTTCATCCCGATCGCCCTTCTTTAGGCTTCACCTCAATTGCCACTGATCCCCAAACTGCATCGGGCTAAACGACGGGCTGCGGAGCTTTGGGCTGAGTGCTGGGCAGCCACCGACTGGCGATCGGCATTCGCCAGCCCGTGCCAAAGGCGCGATCGGTAATCTTTAGCCCCGGCGCGGCCTGCTTGCGCTTAAACTCGGCGCGAGTCACCAGCCGAATCACCTGATTCACCACGGCCGCGTCATGCCCTGCGGCGACAATTTCGTCCGGTGCTTGATGCCGCTCTACAAACCGCTCCAAAATATCGTCCAGTACCTCATAGGGCGGCAGCGAGTCCTGATCGACCTGCCCTGGCTTTAGTTCGGCGCTGGGCGGCTTGGCGATGATGTGGGGCGGGATGAGGGGAAAGGAGGCGGGATGAGGGATGAAAGATGAATAAGAGTTTCGATGCATCCCTCCTAATTCATCCTTCATCGCTTTATTCAGCCATTTGCAGAGGGAATAGACGCGGGTTTTGGGCACGTCGGCGATCGCCGCCAGCCCGCCGTTCATGTCGCCGTAGAGGGTGCAGTAGCCGACGGCCACTTCCGACTTGTTGCCCGTGGAAATCAGCAGGTGCCCAAACTTGTTGGAGATCGCCATCAGCAGCGTGCCGCGAAGGCGCGACTGGAGGTTTTCTTCGGCAATGCCAAACTCGGTTCCGGCAAACAGGTCGGCTAGCGCCTGGTCGTAGCCCTGCATCATCGGCGCAATGGGAATGGTCTGGGTCTGGATGCCGAGGTTTTTTGCCAGCTCCAGCGCGTCGGTAATGGAATGGTCGGAACTGTAGGGCGAGGGCATCAGCACGCCGAGGACGTTTTCGGAGCCGAGGGCAGCAGCGGCGATCGCCGCCACCAGCGCCGAATCAATCCCGCCGCTCAGCCCCAGCACTGCCTTTTGAAAGCCACACTTGCGCACGTAATCGCGCACGCCCATTACCAACGCCATCCAGATTTCTGCATCGGCGCAGTCAGGTGAGGGGGCGATCGCAGCGGGCATCAGCTCGTCCACCGCCGGATCAAATTCGGCAAAAATCAGGTCACTCTCAAACGGCTTGGCCCGCAGCACCACTTCCCCCGCCCGATTCAGCCCAAAGCTGCACCCGTCAAACAGCAAATCGTCATTGCCGCCAACCTGATTGGCATAGAGAATTGGCTGGCCGTAGCGAGTGGCGCTGTGGCGCAGCATGGTTTCCCGCAAGTGCTGCTTGCCAACGCTGTAGGGCGACGCCGACAGGTTCACCATCAAATCCACGCCCTGGCGATTCAGTTCGGCGATCGGGTTCACCTCATAATGCCGCTTGCCCCAAAAGCTCTCGTCATTCCACAGGTCTTCGCAAATGGTGACGCCAATCCACACGCCGTCTAGCTCAAAGGCGCTGCTCTCTTCGCCGGGTTCAAAGTAGCGGTCTTCGTCGAACACGTCGTAGGTGGGCAGCAGCCGCTTGTGAAAGTAGCGCTGCACCTCGCCCTCCAGCAGCAGTGCGGTCGTATTAAACAGGGGCTTTTCGCCATCGTGAACCGCATCGGGATTGGGCAGCACCGTCCCCACCAGCACCGCCAGTTCCGCAGGCAGGTCTCGCGCCAACTGCGCCAGGGTTTCTGCCATCGTCGCCAAAAAGCTGGGCTGCATCAGCAGGTCGCGGGGTGGATAGCCGCAGAGCGAAAGTTCCGTCGTCAGCAGCAGTCGTGCCCCTTGAGCTGCTGCCGTTTGCGCCGCGTCGAGGATTTGCTGGGCGTTGCCCGTGAGGTCGCCGATGGTGGGGTTCAGTTGGGCGATCGCAATTTTCATGTATCAAATTTTACGAATCGAATTCACAACCCAATGCTGCTAAGCGCAATCCTAAACTCGACTTAACTCAACTTAATTCTTAACTCAACTTAATTATTGAACTTGTCACGAAATCCATAGCACCCGCACACTATATCCGTTGGCAATACAGCAAATCTGGGACAAGTCTTACAATTTTGAGTTTAAACCTTGAGTTTAATCTGTACTGATTTATTTGGAGTTTCCTGGATATCAAAAATGTCAACGACTTTAACTAACTTCTTAAGCTGCTTACAGCCGTAGGTACGAGAATCAAAATCTGGATGAAGCTGCGTTAGGCGATTGCCGAATAAGCCTAACTCCACCCAGCTCTCATCCTCCGCAGCAACCTCATACACTTCTCGGAGAAGGCTCTTCGCCTCTTCTAAATTCGTGGGTTGGAGCTTAACTGTCGCTCCACTCTTAGCCTGATTCACTTTTGGTAACGGACTTTCTTTTGTCTCGGCAACTGCGGCAACTGCTAGCGCTTCTGTCTGTTGCAGAATGTCGATATAGGTAAACTTGTCGCAAGCTTGAACAAAGGCTCTTGGAGTTTTCAGGCGTTCACCAAAGCCATAAACAACCAGCCCTGATGCTCGAATTCGGCTTGCCAGAGGTGTAAAATCACTATCGCTAGAAACAATACAAAACCCATCAAAGTTCTGTGTATACAAGAGATCCATTGCCTCAATAATCAGCGCCGCATCTGTTGCGTTTTTACCTTTAGTATATGGAAATTGTTGCACGGGCTGGATAGCGAACTCGGATAGCTTGTCTTTCCATTGCTTGAGTTGAGGTGTCGTCCAGTCGCCGTAGATCCGTTTAATGTAAGCAGTTCCATACTTAGAAACCTCTTTGAATAACGGTTCTACAACATCAGCATTGACATTATCTGCATCAATTAAAACGGCAAGGCGATCAGGGCGTAGCTGTACTTCTCCTCTCATAATCCGTTTAGGCTCCCAGGTGAGAAACTAGCTGTTTGGCTTAGGGCGCGTCATCAATTAGGCTCAGAAACCTTAAGGGGTCAGCGGTATCGCGCCCGCCTAAACAAGCCAGGCTAGGGGCTGAACCTCCCAGGAAACCTGATGTTAAGCAGACAATTGATGACAGCCCCTAGCTATCTATTCCCACGGGCTGCGAAACTGTAACAGGCGACGGTGCAGGAGCAGCAGTCTTCGTGCTAAACACCAGCCCATGTTCGCCTGCATTCACCAAAATCGTGTCGCCTTCGGCAAAGGCGTTCTCTAGCAGCTTGGTCGCCAGCGGATTCTCGATCTCGCGCTGGATCGCCCGCTTCAGCGGCCGTGCGCCATACACCGGGTCGAAACCCGCATCGGCAATATAGTTTTGCGCGTCGGGCGTCAGCTCGATCCGCAGCTTTTGCTCGGCCAGCAGGCGATGAATGCGCTGAAGCTGGATGCTAACAATTTGCCGCAGTTCCTTGAGGCTGAGGGCGTGGAACAGGATGATGTCGTCTACGCGGTTGAGGAATTCCGGGCGGAAGTGGTTCCGCAACGCATCCATCACCCGCTTCCGCATCTCTTCGTACTTGGAATCATCACCCGACACATCGAGGATATATTCGCTGCCAATGTTGCTGGTCATCACCACGATCGCATTGCGAAAATCGACCGTGCGCCCCTGCGAATCGGTGATGCGTCCGTCGTCCAGCACTTGCAGCAGAATGTTGAACACGTCGGGATGCGCCTTTTCCACTTCGTCCAGCAGCACGACGGAGTAGGGGCGACGGCGAATTGCCTCGGTGAGCTGCCCGCCTTCCTCGTAGCCGACATAGCCGGGAGGCGCGCCCACCAGCCGCGACACGGAATGCTTCTCCATATATTCCGACATGTCCAGCCGCACCAGCGCGTCTTCCGAGTCGAACATGCACTCGGCGAGGGCGCGGGCCAGCTCCGTTTTGCCGACGCCCGTAGGGCCCAGGAACATGAAAGAACCGATGGGGCGACCGGGATCTTTCATCCCAGCGCGGGCGCGCCGAATGGCGGCGGCCACGGCGGCCACGGCCTCATGCTGCCCAATCACCCGCTGATGCAGAAAAGATTCCAAATTCAGCAGCTTTTGGCGCTCGGTTTCCAGCAGGCGCGTCATCGGGATGCCCGTCCACTTGGCCACGATTTCGGCGATGTCGGCATCTGTCACCTCTTGCCGCAGCAGCACCTTGCCCGCGCCGCTGTGGATTTCGGTCAGCCGCTTTTCTGTCGATTCCAGTTCTTGGTGCAGCGCTTCCAAGCGGCCATATTTCAGTTGGGCGGCGGTGTTCAGGTCATAGTCTCGTTCGGCCTGGTCGATTTGCCGCTGAAGCTGCCCTTCTTCTTCCCGCAGCTTTTTCAGGGCATCCATGATTTCCTTTTCAGAATTCCACTGGGCATCGAGCCGTTGCCGTTCGGGCTTGAGCTGAGCGATTTCTTCCTCAATTCGTTCTAGCTTTTCTTTGGAAGGGCGGAAGGCGGTGCTGGTGAACCCCATGCGCGTGCCTTCACTTTTCAGCGACAGTTCTTCCATTTCGAGCTGGCGGATGCGTCGCTCGATCGCCTCTAATTCCGTCGGCTTTGAGGTAATTTCCATCTTGATCTTGGCGGCCGCTTCGTCTACCAGATCGATCGCCTTATCGGGGAGAAATCGGTCGGTGATGTAGCGATCGCTCAACATGGCCGCCGCCACCAGCGCCGAGTCCGTAATCGTCACGTTGTGATGACGCTGATAGTTTTCCTTCAGCCCGCGCAGGATGGAGATCGTGTCTTCCACCGTCGGCTGACCAATGTAGACCTGCTGGAAGCGGCGCTCTAGGGCGGCGTCTTTCTCAATGTGTTTGCGATATTCGTCTAGCGTGGTTGCGCCGATGCAGCGCAGTTCGCCCCGCGCCAGCATGGGTTTCAGCAGGTTGCTGGCGTCCGTTGTGCCCGATGAGGAGCCTGCCCCCACCACGGTATGCAGCTCGTCAATAAACAGCACCACCTGCCCTTCGGAGTTCGTCACTTCGCGCAGCACCGCCCGCAGCCGCTCTTCAAACTCGCCGCGATACTTGGCTCCGGCGATCAGCGAACCCATGTCGAGGCTGATGAGCTGGCGGTTTTTCAGCGATTCGGGCACGTCGCCGTTGATAATGCGCTGGGCCAGGGCTTCGGCGATCGCCGTCTTGCCCACGCCCGGTTCGCCGATCAGCACGGGGTTATTTTTGCTACGCCGCGACAGCACCTGCACCAGGCGGCGAATTTCCTCATCGCGCCCGATTACTGGGTCGAGTTTGCCTGCTTTGGCTAGCTCCGTCAGGTCACGCCCGTACTTCTCCAGCGCCTTATATTGCGACTCGGGCGACTGGCTGGTGACGCGCTGGCTGCCGCGCACGCTTTTGATCGTGGTTTCCAGTTGCTTCGCCTCGATGCCCGCTGCCTTGAAC
>RFIF01000290.1 GCA_003695655.1 Cyanobacteria bacterium J069 | reverse complement strand
TTGTTAAGTAGAGGAGCGCGATCGCGCTCCTCTACTTAACAAATCCTGAAACCTGAAACCTGAAACCTGATCCCTAGCCAACATGCTCAGCCGCGTCGCTAACTCTATCTACTGGCTCAACCGCTACATCGAGCGAGCCGAAAACGTCGCTCGATTTGTAGACGTGAACCTGAACCTGCTGCTTGACTCGCCTATGGGCGTGGCGCAGCAGTGGGAGCCGCTGGTGCTGACGACGGGCGACCTAGAACTTTTTAGAGAAAGCTACGGCGAGGGCACCGCCGACAATGTGATTCGATTTCTCACCTTTGACCCAAAATATCCCAACTCGATCCTGTCGTGCTTGCAAATGGCGCGAGAAAATGCGCGATCGGTGCGGGAAAGCATTTCTTCGGAAATGTGGGAGCAGGTCAACGATTTCTACTTCATGGTGAAAGACGCCTGCCAGCAACCCGCCGACCTGGACTTGTCAGAATTTTTCTTGCAGGTGAAAACGTCGAGCCATCTGTTTGCAGGCGTGATGAACGCCACCATGTCGCACAACGAGGGCTGGCACTTTGGGCGAATTGGGCGAATGATCGAACGGGCCGACAAAACAGCGCGAATTTTGGACGTGAAATATTTTATCCTGCTGCCGTCGGTGAAGGACGTGGGCACGCCGTTAGACGAGTTGCAGTGGATTGCGCTGCTGAAGTCGGCTAGCGGCTATGAGATGTATCGCAAGCGGCAGCACCGGATTACGCCGCAGGACGTGGTGAGCTTTTTGGTGCTAGACCGCGAGTTTCCCCGGTCGATCCAGTTTTGTTTGCTAGAAGCCGAGCGATCGCTCTACCAAATCACCGGCAGCTCTCGCGGCATCTGGCGCAACCCGGCCGAGCGGGCCCTGGGTAAACTGCGCTCCGAGCTAGACTACATCACGGTCGAAGACATTAGCCAGCGCGGTCTGCATGAATTTCTCGATGATCTGGAATCGACACTGAATGACATCGGCATCAAAATGCGCGAGACTTTCTTTGCGCTGGAGGTGGTTTAACAATCTCAGCTCAACTTTGAGCCTAGCTAGAGTCAGGCGGCGTGGAGGCAACGTTGGTGCAAGCTAGTGCCCTATGGGAACGCTAGGATGGATATGCTGCGTTATTTGACGCTGAACTGTCTATTACATTCTCTAGCGCCGCACATGGGACTTTTTAACCGATTGTTCAGCCGATCTGGGCCAGCCGCCGCGCCCCAATCTGCGGCCCAGATTACCAAAGCGAAACCGAAATCACTTGCGGAGATCGAGCGCGAACTAGAGCGTGAACTAGAGCGTGAACGGCAGCAGCCAATCCAGCTCCGCCCGGTGAATTCGCCGCGCTCTCGTCAGGGTGGAGGCGGCTTCTTGGGCAAGCTGCTGGGGCTGAGCCTGCTGGTGGGCATTCCTGTAGGCATTCTGTGGGCGATCAACCTGCCCTATGCGCCCATTCGCCGCCCCATCGCCGAAACAGCGCCCGTGCTGCTGCTGCCCAGCTACATCAGCCTGGACAACAACTACAAAGCGGCGATCGCCCTGACCCAGCAAGCCAAGCAGCTCATCGACAGCCCCACTAGCGCCGCAGACATCGACGCGGGCCAGCGCAAAGCGATCGCCGCCCAAAAGCGGCTAGACGAACTGCCTGTGTGGCTGCGCGACTATTGGTATGACGGTTGGTCGGGGCTGCACAACTGGCGGTTTAGCACGACAGGCTTTAACAATGCCCGCACCGAAGTTGCCCGACTGCAAGCCAAAGCCGCCCAAGAGCAAAATGCCCAGACCACGCTGGTAACGGCAGAGCAGGCGATCGCCCAGGCCAAACAGACCTACCAGCAGGCCGTCAATCCGGCGGATCAGGCAGGGGCGATCGCCGCTTGGCGCGTAGCGTTGCAAGACCTAGAGCTAATTCCCAGTCAGACCCTGGCCGGCCGCACCGCCCGCGCCCGCCACGCGGCTGCCGAAGCCGAATTTCGCACCACCGTTGGGCTAGCCGCCGAGAGCGCTAAAGTTAACGCCCAAATCGAAAATGCCCGCCAGTTTGCCTGGCAGGCCGCCAAAGCCGCCGAAAACCCGCCCCACACCGTCGCCGAGTGGGAACGGGTGATGGAGCTGTGGAGAGAGGCGATCGCCCGACTGGAGCGCGTGCCCAGCGAAGACCTGCAAGGCAAAGCCGCAGCCGAAACGCTGCTGGCGACCTATCAAGCCAACCTGGGACAAATCCGCGTGCGCCGCGACGCTGAAGACAGCGCCGTGCGCCGCATGGAGCAGATCAATCGAGATATTCAACAATTTCAGCAACTCGCAGGCAGAACAGACGCCAACACCCAAATCAGCCAGCTCAACCGCATCCTCGCCGACCTCAAGCAAATCCCCAACGGCACCACGGTTTATAAAGACGCTGAGTTGTTAACCCTTCAGGCCCAGAATGCGCTGGATAAGCTGGTGGGACGGTGATGGGGTGATGGAGTGATGGGGTGATGGGGTAACAACGGGGTAACGGGGTGATGGGGTAACGGGGTAACGGGGTAACGGGGTAA
>RFIF01000289.1 GCA_003695655.1 Cyanobacteria bacterium J069 | reverse complement strand
GCGTCAGGCTGAGCAGGTCGGCGGCAACCGTGGCGATCGCCCCCTGCTCACGCGCCTTCTTGATAAATGCGGTGTAGTCGTAGATCGCGCCATCCGTCGCGGGATATTGCAGCAGCACGCCGAACACAGGCGTCGAAAAATCAAACCTGCGGTGATCGCCCACCAGCACCTCAATCCCCAGCGGCCGGGCGCGGGTCTGCACCACTTCGATCGTCTGCGGGTGGCAAGCGTCAGACACCCAGAAAGTTTTGCTCTTGCCCTTGTGCTGCCCGTAGCTGAGGGTCATGGCTTCGGCGGCGGCGGTGCCCTCGTCTAGCAGCGAGGCATTGGCGATTTCCAGCCCCGTCAGGTCGATCACCATTGTCTGAAAGTTCAGCAGCGCCTCCAGGCGACCCTGAGCAATTTCGGGCTGGTAGGGCGTGTATTGCGTATACCAGCCGGGATTTTCCAAAATATTGCGCTGAATTACCGGGGGCGTGATGGTGTTGTGGTAGCCCATGCCGATGAAAGAGCGGAAAATCTGATTTTGGGAGGCGATCGCCTTCAGTTCCTTCAGCAGTTCATACTCGCTCTGCCCCTCGCCCAGCGCCAGCGGAGCCTCCAGCCGAATCGCCGCCGGAACTGCCTGATCGATCAGCGCCTCCAGTGACGGAAACCCCAGCGCCTTGAGCATTGCCGCGATGTCGCCCGCTGCCGGGCCAATATGCCGCTGCACAAAATCATCCCCCGCAGCAAACTCCATCTGCTGCAAGGCGTGCCCGTTGCCATTGACGGGATTTGTTTCTCCCCAATCCGATGCCACATCATCCGACACCACACCATCCGACGCCACGCCAGACGATGCAGCTTCAGACCCAACGTTATCCAACAGCACTTGAGAATCCGTCAAAAATTCAGGCGACATAGACAGCAGGGAAAGGGGATGAAGGAGTAAAGACTAAGTTTGAAAAGATTGAATCGGGTCAACCGGGTCAATTTTGTAGTCAACTTTGCAGCAAAGGTGCGGATGCCCGTGTGCCAGTTGAGGTTGCCCGTTACGCGGCGTGGCGATCGCCTTTTGCCAAGCTCTCTGAGCCACATTTCTGGGCTACATTTCTAAGCCACATTCTAGTGATTTTAAGGGATGTTAAGAAAATCGCCCATCCACCCATCTACCGACGCACCCGCCACCCGTCGCCTGGCGCTGAGTCACCCGATCGGGTTAACTATTTTCCCCAGGCTTGCCGATTAAATAGCTTTGGGGCACGATCAGGGGAAGCTGCGCCGCGATTTCCGCTGGCAAGTTCTGTTCAGCAACACATTTCCACAGAAAACGAGTCTACGAAAAATCAAGTCCACGAAAACCGGGTTAGCGTATTTGGGACAGGTAGCTATGGCAACGAGCGGGCGATCGCAATGGATAGGTATCGGTAGCAAAACCGGGCTGGCGATGGGGCTGCTGAATGTGGCGCTGCTGCATGTGGCGATCGCCGCTACGGCCTCGCCGATTGTGAATACGCCCCCAGCCTCGAACACGCTGACTGCTGAAGGCACATCTGAAAGCACATTGTTGGATGACGAGATGACTCGCCTGCTGCTCAGCAGCCCGCCAGATTTAACTTTGGCTCAGCCTGGTGCGATTTTGCCTGACCCCGACATCGTGACGGCCAACACCATTTCCCAACAGGGGCTAACATTGCCGAGCCTCTGGTGGGCCCGCGATCAGTTTGGGGAGCAGTTGCTCGAAACCTGGCTTGTATATCCGCCCAGCGAGGATGCCCCCCAGCGCGTGGAGCTAGTCGTCAATCCGCAGGTGTGGAGCATTTACAACTACATAGAGCGCTACACGTTTGTTAACCAGTTCGGCGCTTCGGCCAGCACCTATGGCTACAGCACTCGCGTATTCGATCGTCAGGGCAACCTGCTGGCGGCTTATCTTTGCGATTTTTCCGGCGGACCGTCTAGCGTGCCGCTAAACCAGAGCGCAGGGCGGCGAGATTGCGACATTGTGCTGCGCTCCGAGGGCATTGCTGGGCTTACGGGCCGGCCGACGCCGACAGCCGCAACGCCGACCACGCCTGCCGAAATTGGGCAGCGCTAGTGGGCGACAGCGGCAGCAAAAACTCACTCTTTTGCAGCACGGCATCCGGCGGCAGCAGCACGGTTCGATTGCCCAAGCCTGCGGGTAATGCCGTGGGGTCGAGCGCGAAAATGGGGGAAACAGCGGCAGTTTGCAGCGACAGCCGGGTTGCCGCCTCAGGCTGCCAGCAAAAGTCGATCCACTGCGCCAGTGCCGCCTCAGCCCCCGAAACCCCATCCGTATCGGTGGCGGTCGGTTGCACCGGGCGCACCCAGAGATCGCTGAACAGCATCGTGCCCGACGCCGGAACCACTGCCCCAATCCGGGGATCGCCCTGCATCAGCGGCAAAATGTCGGTCGTCCAGCCGACGGCTGCCCAGGTATCTTCAATCAGCAGCGGTTGCAGATAGGCAGTGGAACTGTAAAACTTCGTCTGGCGATCGAGCGCTGCGAGTTCTTCTGTGAGCTGGGGAACGGTGGTTAGATCCGCCTCATTCACCGATCGCCCTAATTTCTTGAGCACCAGACCCAGCACCGTACGGGCGCTGTCGGGCAGGGAAATCAGCCCGTTTAGCTCCGGTCGCCACAGGTCGGCCCAATCTTGCGGCTGCCAGCCCAGCGGCTCCAGCTTGTCTTTGCGAAAGGCGATCGCCACACTGCCCCAGCGATAGGGCGCGCCCCACACTTGTCCATCGACACTCAGCGCACCCTGGCGATCGCGCTTCACCAGATCTTGCCAGGGCTTGGGGATGCGTTCCCAGTTTGACAGCGCCGCCACATCCAGCGGCTGAATCAGGTTTTGCTGAATTGCCTCGGTCAGCCAGGCATCGCCCAATGTCACCAAATCGGCAGTATTGCGCGGCGGCGACTCGGCAGTTTGCCAGTTTTCAAGCTGTTCAAATAAACCCGCCAACTGCGGCCGGGGCACAAAGTTGAGCGGAATCGACTGCGTCAGGACATTGCGAAACGCCTTCAGCAACTGCGGCGGCACCGAGTCAGCCAGAAACAGCACCCGCAAAGCCTCACGGCGATTGCTACAGCCCGCCAACAATGCCGTGAGCGCCAGGGTTCCAGAGCTAATTAAGAGCGATCGCCGCTTCATGCCAAATGCCTCATGCCAGATGCCTCATGCCCCATCCTCATGCCAGAAATCGCGCCCACTCGCCCACAATTTCTGCTGAACCATACCACTGGCGGCCGGGGCGCGGCGAATGCACCACACCATCCAGCGTGATATTTTCTGCGCCCTCCAGGTGAGCCGCCTCAATGGGTGTAATGCCGTCACCCCAGCAGCCCCCCACGCCGCAGGTCATCTCATAGCTGCTGTGGGCAAACCAGGTGCCGGGTCGCCGCTGCCCATAAATCGCCTTGCCTGCCACGCAAACATAGCGCACCTGTGCATGGAACGCCCCCGGATAGTGCGTCTTCACAAAATTCAGATTGCGCTGTGTCCAGCGCTCTCGGCTGACGTGGGGCGTGCCCAGCGTCACCAGCGTCGCCACCGACGGATGTGCCTTCCAGAGACAGGTCTTGCCCGCATCGCTGGGGTGAATCTGATACGGCACCTCGCCCAGATAAATCCGGGCAATCCAGCCACCTGCGGAATGTCCGACGAGATTGAGGCGATCGCTCCCAGTTTCTGCCTGCACCTGGCGCACCGTTGCATCCAGCTTTTCCAGAATCGGCGTCATCGATCGCCCGCCCAGCGTCGGCACCCAGTCCCGCCGTCGCAGCGGCACCGTCGTCGCCCACAGCCCCAAACTTTTCAGCGCCCGCTCCATCTCGCCATAGGGCGCTGCATCAGCAAAGTATCCGGGCAAAATTACCGTCGGCAAACTCATTCCCGTTTCCCCGGTTCCAGCCACTCCAGGATGAGCTGATTCACGGTGTTCGGGCATTCGTCATGGGGACAGTGACCCGCGCCGGCGATCGCCATATACTGCACGCGGTCGGGGTCTGCCGTAGCCAAATCCTGATAAACACGGGAGCCGGCAATCGGCGTCCAGGGGTCAGCATCGCCCCACAGCACCAGGATCGGCTGATGAACGCGGGGCAACAGCTCCGACGGACTGGGCCCAGGCGGCGCAGTCAAAATTGAGGCGAAGACCTTTTGTGCACCGGGGTCGCAAGAGGGTTCATAAAGCAGATCGACGAGTTCATCCGTGACGGCGGTATGGTCGCGATAGACCTGCATCAGCGTGCGGCGAATGCGCGGTTTTTTGCGCACCTGTTCAAACAAAAATGGCCCCACCACCTCAGAACTAACCAGCTTAGTAAAAGCGCCCATCACCAGACGCAGCGGTGGATTCAGCTCTTCGGGACGGTGGTTTAGCCCGCCAGCCGCGTTGAGCAGCACAACACTTTTCACCAAATTGGGATAGTCCGCTGCCATCATCAGGCTGAGCAGTGCCCCAATTGAGTTGCCGATAAACACGGCCGGTTCGCCTACCTGCGCCGCCCAAAAATCTTTCAGCAGGTCTTGCCAAAGCTCCAGGCTGTAGTCGATTGCGGGTTTGCTAGAGCCGCCAAATCCCAGCAGATCTAGCGCAAACACGCGATAGCCTGCGGCTGCCAGTACGGGAATGTTGTTGCGCCAGTGCCCGATGGCTGCGCCGAAGCCGTGGATCAGCACAATCGGCTGGCCGCTGCCCTGAACGGTGTAGCGGATAGTGTGTCCCTGCCAGGGCCAGGTGAGGAGTTCGAGGGTTTGCGGTGCGGTAAGTTGAGAGGTCACGGGTGCTGCTGTAAGTGTTCTAAGTTGAAGTTTTCTTAACTATTTTCATCATAAAGCGGCGGCAGGGATCAGGGGTCAAGGATCAGGGGTCAGGAAACCGAACCTCTGCTCTTTGCTTCCCTCTGACCCCTGAACCCTAACCCCTGACCCCTGATCCCTAACGACTGCTATAGCGTGAATGTAAAGTCTTCGACTAGCGCCCCCGGAACCCATAGCCCGCCCAGGCTGCGGCGATCGTAGGTGCCTACATCGGGAATGAATTCGGCTTGCTGAGTCAGGGCCATCAGATTGTGACCCAGGCAGCGGTAGAGGCTTTCGTCAAAACGCAGGTTTTCGATGGGGGCGACGATTTCGCCCTGCTCGACCCAAAAGCAGGCGTAGCGGGTCATGCCCGTAATCCGACCAGTGGGGCGATCGCTCCAATTGAGGTAATGCAGATTGGACAGGTATAGCCCGGTGTCGAGCGCCTTTAGCACGTCGGCAGTGGGCAGTGTGCCAGGCAGCACTTCGGGCGATCGCGGCGATTCGGAGCTATTCGCCCCGTTGGCGACCTTGTTGTATTCTTTGGCGGTGCGCGAGTTAATTAGCGTATTCACCAGCTTGCCCTGCTCAATGATCGGCAGTTCCATTGGCGCAACCTCGCCAAGATTGTTGAACCGGGGCACCAGGCCAGGCGCGAAGTTTTCCCGCAGAGTGAACAGCGGCGACAGCAGGCGATCGCCCCGCTGCAAAGCTCCCAGCGCGCTCTCGCCCTGCTGCAACGAAGACTCGCTGACAGCACCCCAGGAAAACATCGCCAAAATCTCTGCCAGCGCCGCCGGAGCCAGATAGACGCGGTAGCCACCTGTGGCAATGGGTTTGGGCGATCGCGCCAGGCGCTCTAGCTGCTGCTTGGAGTCGGTCAGCTTGGCTGCATAGGCCGCCCGATCCCACTCGCTGCCTGCCATTGTGCCTTTTACCGCCTGCCCGTCGGGCGTAAAGAGCGAATAGTCTAGCGAAAATGAATCGGTGGCAAACCAGTGGCGCTGCCCGACCGAGTCGGCATAGGCTTGCAGCAACCGCCCACCCGCATAGATGCCCGTAAAATCGAGTCCATCTACGTCCGACAGCACGGCATCCGCGACGGTTTCCGGTGACAGCAAACGCCCCTGATGGACTTCGCGGCTGGTGGCATGGCCCGAAGGCAGCACTTGATAGGGATCGACGGGCAGGCTGGACAGGTCGGCCCGCAGATCCGCCAGCGCTCCAGCGGCGATCGCCCAGTCTGCGTCCCAATTTCCCGTCAGCGGAAACCGCCAGGACGCGGTGCGCTGCGCTGCCGTCAGCGTCAGTCCCGCTCGACAATCGACGATGCTGCCTGTCTGCCGCACACGGGCGTTGTTAAACCGCACAAACTGGCTCTGCTCGGCATTTAGCCCCAGGGTGAACTGTTCTCCTGGCAAGAGCTGAGCGGCGATCGCTTCGGTTAGCGCCGCAAACTCGGTTTCCAAATTATCCAAGGCGATCGCCGTTTCAAGATGTGTCACGCTACCCCAAATCTCGCTGCTAATATGTATGACCCATATGTGTATGACCCATATGGTGTATGACCCATATGACCGAGAACTCGACCTAACCCCCTCCAAACACCTCGACATCGGCAAAGGCGCACACTGGAGAACCATGCCCAACGCGAATCGCCTGGTTCGGTTCGCCTTTGCCACAGTAGGGAGTGCCGTAGATTTCCCAGGTGTCTGTATTGCCCACGCGCCTAAGCTGATGCCAAAATTCCAGCGTCGTGCCTCGATAGTTGGGGTTTCGCAGGGTCTTGGTCAGCTTGCCGTTTTCGATGCGCTTGGCATATTCACAGCCAAATTGAAACTTGTAGCGCTGGTCGTCGATTGACCAGGAACGGTTCGCTTCCATATACACGCCGTCTTCAATGTCGGCAATGATGGCATCAGGCGAATCGGTGCCCGGTTCCAGGTTTAAATTCGCCATACGGTCAATGGGTGGGCGGTTCCAGGACGAAGCGCGGGCGCAGGAAACCCCTGGCACGCCCAGACGAGCTTGACTTTCCAGGCTGCCCAGTCCTCGCTGCAACACGCCTTCCCGAATCACATATTCCCGGCTGGCGGGCGCGCCCGTGTCGTCAAAGCGATAGCTGGCAAATTCGCCCGATACGGTCGGGTTAAAGGTAATGTTCATTGCCTTGGAACCATAGGACAGGTTGCCAAAGTCTGACGGTTTGACAAAGCTGCCGCCTGCATAGTTGCGCTCGTCGCCCAAGATGCGGTCTAGCTCTAGCGGATGCCCGACGCTTTCGTGGATTTGTAGCATCATCTGGTCGGGTGCCAGCACGAGGGTTGTGCGGGCAGTGGGGCATTCGTCAGCAGCGAGCAACTCTACCGTTTGTTCGCCAATTTGCTGGGCGCGGCCCCAGAGTCGGTCATCCAAAAACATCTCCCAACCGCCCTGATAGCAGTGGGCCAAGTGGCCGTTGTTGCTGCGCTGTTGCACCACGGCCCCATCTTGAGCGATCGCCCCATAATGGGTTTCCAGCAGAGAAAACTGCTGATAGACCTCTGATCCATTGCTGCTGACAAACCAGGAGTCTACGAGTTCGAGCTGAGCGACGGCGCTAGTTTGCACAATTTGCTCCGACACCTTGAGCGCTCCGCAAAGGCGGATTAGCAGATCGTTAATTTCACCCGGCGACAGCGCGTCCAGCGGTTTTTGAAACGGTGAGGCATATTGCCCGACGACCCTGGGACGGATGGCTGGCGTGGCGCGATAAATGCCCCAACGACTGGCGGCGATCGCCTGCTGATAGGCCTGGACAGCGGCAGCCCGAATCAGCGCGGGCTGAAAAGAGTTGACCGCGCCATAGCCAATCTGCCCGTTTGTCATCACCTCCACCATGACGCCCTGATTCAGCGACTTGGCGTTGCCTTCGGGCAGCCCATCCCGCACATAGCAACTGGTTGCGGTTTCTTTCACTGCCCGCAGCCCAATCCAGTCTGCGTCTAAATCCAGGGTAGAAAGCACATGTTGCAGTTCAGAAATCATAGGTTTGAGGTCAGGGTTTCAGGATTTATGCCAGAGAATGATCTGGGAAATCATTCCACAGGATGGGAGCATCGCGTGAAAGATAGAAGTTCTAAATTTGGGGTGATGTCTGGAATTTGGGGCGATGTCTGGTCAGCAAATCTGATCAGAAAAGAATATCAGACAATCAGGTTGCCCCTGGTTCGCTAACTGCGACACAAGCTGCTGACTGCATGGTAGCGGAATTTTCCCGTCGAATGGTTATCAGCTTACCGCTGGGGTGATTCTGCTTGATGCCAGGGTCGCGCCCGTCTGGCCTGTAAAGCGTTTGTGAGAAACCTTAATGACTTCTACGGATTTTGCCCCATAGACTCAGTATAAAATGGTAATGATAGTTAAAAATTGATACCAGCAAAATTTCCTGTGCCAGAGCCGAGAAGCTTAACAGCTTTAAGTTTGGGACGGTTCAAGGGTTGATTCTGCCTTTGCGGGGATTCTACTGGGATGCAAAATTGGTTCTGGGTGCTTCTACCGAGACTAAGGCAACAGCTTTAGTAAGTCTTCTTCTTCCGGCTTGCAGATTTTTTGGAATTGGAGATTAAGGAAGCGGCCCATGCAAAAGGTTCTGTTTATTTTGGGTGAATTGAGCGATCGCGATATTGATTGGCTGGTGCAGGTCGGTCGCAAGCAGCAGGTAGCCGCAGGCAGTGTCCTGATTTACGAAGGGCATCCAGTAGACACGCTCTACATCTTGCTAGACGGCACGCTGGTGGTGTCCATCTCGGCATTGGACGGCCGCCAGATTGCCCGCCTGTCGAGCGGGGAGGTGGTAGGAGAAATGTCATTTATCGACGATCGCCCGCCCTCAGCAACCGTGCAAACGCTAGAAGACTCGACGGTGCTGGCGATTCCCCGCGCCCAGCTCGCCGCCAAGCTCCAGCAAGACGAAGGCTTTGGCTGCCGGTTTTATCGGGCGCTGGCGATTTTGCTGTCGCAGCGGCTCCGGGGTACGGTCAAACAATTGGGGGATGAGAGCACAAAACCTGCCACAAACGGGCTTTTGGACGAGCAGGACAGTGTGGCGATCGCCCAACTGCGGTTTGAGCGCCTCCTCGATCAGCTCCAGGTCAACCGCTAAGCGCCACAGTTCGTACTCGCTAAGGGCACAATGTCCAAATAACGCAATGGCGCAATGGATAATGTCTAAGCACTGCCCATCCGAGCCAGCAGATCTCGAATGAACTTGGCATCGGTAGGGGCGGGCGACTGGTCGAGATAGGCTTCCAGATCAAGTGCAGCCTCTGTCCAGCGGCCCAGATGAAAATATAAAATGCCGCGATCGCGCTGTTCCTGTGGCGCATGGGGAAACAGCATCAGAATACGTTCTACCATCGAGAGCGATCGCGGCACATCTTCTTGGTTGAGGTAAATCATTTTGAGGTTCGTCAGCATCCGGGCCAGAAACTGGCGCTTGCTAACGGGCTGCAAAAACTCGGGACGCAGCGCCACCGGATGTCCATAAACCTGGCTGAGCCGCTCCTGGCAGTCTTCCGCAAACAAGACTGCGCCCTGATGAAACGGGTCCACAAAAACCTCCATTTCAGCCAGCGCCGGGCGAATCAAGAAATGACCCGGCATCCCCACACCCACCATCGGGAAATCAAGCCGCTGCGCTACCTCCAAATACACCAGCGAGAGAGTGATGGGAATGCCCTTGCGCCGCTCGATCACATCGTTCAGGTAGCTGTTGCGGGGATCGTAATAGTCGGCAGCGTTGCCCGCGAAGCCCAGGTCTTCATACAAATAGCGGTTTAGGGTTTGAATCACCCGCAGTGGATAGCGCTCCGTTGGCAGCCGTTCTGCCACTGCCGCCGCGATCGCATCAAGCGCCTGGAGAGAGCCCTTTGGATCAAGCTGGGGATATTCTTCTTGAGCAATATGCAGGGCTGCCCGCGCCAGATCGATCTGCTCGTCGGGCTGCTGAATGGCTTGATAAAACTGCTGTCGCGCCAGGGGAAAGTCCATAGAGGCAGGAAATTAGTGCGTGACGAGCCACTCCAGGCGGGCTTTGGCCAGGTCTAGATTGTCAAACACCTGGGGATTGTGGTGATCGGGCGATTCGTCATCGGGCACATTAGGCGAGTCGCCGCCGTAGCCCAAGCGGCTGACCGTGGTGCGCAGGCGATCGCTCAAAAAGGCCGCCAGCGCCCGATAAAAGTTGGATGAAAAAGACACATCCTGCGACAGCTTGGCCGTGAGCTGCATTCGCGGAATTGACCAGACGACGGCATTTTCGACGGCTCTCACGGTCGCTGTGGGCGGACGCGAGTCGATAAACGAAATTTCCCCTAGCACTTCGCCAGAAGACAGCACGGCGATCGGGCGATCGCCCTCTGGAGACGCCACGGACACCACAAATCG
>RFIF01000288.1 GCA_003695655.1 Cyanobacteria bacterium J069 | reverse complement strand
CGAATTAAATTGATTAAGCGACAAGCTTATGGCTTTGTCAATTTCACCAATTTTCGGGAGAGGCTATTAGCTTGCTTCTGTGATTAGAAAAAATTATCACCGTATGAACGGAAGAGCCACATTAATTTTGTCATACCCATAGCATGCATCATAAGATTCGCTAATCAAGCGGTTTCAGTCGAAACTTATCTAGCTCAACTGGACGACATGCTGGTGTTCGGTGAGGGTGCGGTTGGCGAGCAGGTCAGCTACCGTGATGCGGAGGAAGCGATCGCCACCATCTATCAAAAAGTACCAGGATTCTTGGAGGGATGAGGGATGAATGGGGTGCGATCGCCATTCTCGACCTAAAAGTGCCAGGAATCTTGGAGGGATGAGGGATGAATGGAGGGCGATCGCCATTCTTGACCCAAAAGTGCTGGGAATTGCTGAAGAATGAGGGATGGAGGGCGATCGCCGTTTATCACCCGGCTGCAAAGTATTTCAGCGCATAGGTGGGGAGTATTGGGGTGTTGGGGTTGTTTTGCTCTTCTGAAAGTGCAAGAGAAAACAGAAGGGCGACCGCAGCGCGATCGCCCCTGTCTGTCAACTCTCGATTTTGTGCTGGCTTGGCAACTGGCAGAACTTAGCTGGCAACACTGCTGGCGGGCTGGTTTTCAGGATGCGGTGTCGCCAGCAGTCCACCCGGTTCATGCTCCACCACAAACACGTTGGAGTAGAGGTTGGCGATGATTTGTTGTCCTTGCTGCGTCAGCGAGAGATATTTCAGCCCGTCTTTGACGTAGGGAAACACGCCATGCCAATAAAACTTGGGATAGTTGGCGCGCAAATCACCCGGATGACGATAGCCCAGCGCCTGATTCACACCCGTTTCTTCAAACTCGTAATAGAGAGCACCAATTTTCTTGAGATAGCGCGGGTCGCTGAGCTGCCCAATCAAGTCGGCTGCCCGCACCAGTCCTGGATATTCCACCGTATCCTTATGATCATCGTCATGGGGCACGGGGAACCGTGTCAGCTCAATGTTGCGCTTCACGATATTGGAGTCAATCTTTTGATTGCTGCCAAAGCGCTCGTCAATAAACAGCTTGGCACGATCGACGTGGTAAGGCGTCAGCGCCGCATCCGAAGACCCTGGAGACAGGCTGATCATTTCGCCATTGCTCCCTGTGGCATACCAGCCTTCGCGATCGCTCCGACACACCCCTTTCACATAGCCAATGTCGTGGCACACCAGCGACACGATGAAATGTAGCCAGTCGTCTGGTGAAACGCCCCCCTCGCGGATGTGCTTGCCGCGCAAGATCTCCTGCCCTACCAGCGTCACCAGAATCGTATGCTCGACGTTGTGATACAGCGCGTCGCTGTTGGCAATGTTTTCGAGCGCCATCGCCCCGACCCAGCCGATGATATCTTCGTAGCCAGCGTTGAGACCGCCATAGGTGTGGCGATATCCCTCTTTGAGCTTGGTCACAAAGTCGGAAATTAAGAGTTCAGTAGCGTTAAACATCGCGAATCGCTCACAGCGCTACAAGACAGTAGAGGATGTGGATAACCCGAAGCATAGATGACATGGGAACCCTATCAGAGTACCCATTTTTGACCTACAGATACCGTAGCGCAACTGACGGAGGATAGGTGTGAGATCAAGCAGTTGGGCGATCGCTCCACATCACCAGCATTGTGATCTGAGATCACCATTCCCGGATGAGAGGTCACGCCCCTTGTTTTAGCCCCAGCTCACTTGTAGCCCCAGCTCACTTGTAGCTCATGTCTACTTTGACAACGGATACGAGCCGCCAGTTTCAGGTAGATCTTGCCGCAACAGGGATTTACAGACTTTTCACACAACGTAGGACTTACGCAGTTGGATGATTTTTCGCGGGCTACGCCCGCGAAAAATCATCCAGAATCTATAAAACTCGTTTCAACTGCGTAAGTCCTGACAACGATTAACGATTAAATGTTAGAAAACAAAGCCACCAGTCTACTTTGAAGATAAACTTTGTCCTTTGCAAGGCCACCAGCTTGTAATGATTTGTTGTAAGCGAACCGGGGCTTGGAGCACGGGCTTGGAGCAGGGACTTGGAGCAGGGACTTGGAGCAGGGGCTTGGCTCGCCGCAACCACCCCCCATGGCTTCGCTAATCCCCAGAGTGCTATCCTAGAGGTCACGATTAGAGGTCACGAAAAGTGCGGGTGTAGTTCAGTGGTAGAACGTCAGCTTCCCAAGCTGAATGTCGTGGGTTCGAGTCCCATCACCCGCTTAATTAAGCAGAACCTCTGGAATCAGTTAACTCCAGAGGTTTTTTAGGTTTTAGGCAAGTTTTTAAGCGTGAGCAATGAGTTTTAGAAATGCCCTGAAGGTTGGGCAGAAGCCTGGGCAAAGGTAAGGACTGACTTCAGGAATCAGCTCCGAAGTCAGGCGATTCAGAGGGCGATCGCCGCTGCGTGGCTGAAGCTGGGGGTAGTTTCGGGGCGATATTGCACACCGCGATAGGTCAGGTTGACGAACGGCTGGGCAGGCAGTTGGGAGGAATAGTGCATCGTCATCTCCGTGCCGCGATAGCGTCCGGTCAGGGTGTGGCTGGTGGCAGGCAGTGCATTGCTGGGAGTGTAGTCGGTGCCGCGATAGATGAGTGACATGGTGTGTCTCCTTAAGAGTGAAGCGGGGTGTGGTGTTCGATGACTCTGTTATACGGCGATCGCCCAGGGCAGCGCGATACTGAAAAGTTATGGACTTGCAGGTTCCTTCACGCCTTAACTTTTCTGGTCTGGCGGAGGGCGATCGCGTTCACAGAACGCCAGACGGAACGCAGCAGATGGAACGCAGCATTTGTAAATTTGTAAGCCAATGAATTTGCAAAATTGTGTGTGGAGCAGTGGTTTGCTCTAAGGTGAGGGCATGAACCCATTACCTGAGCCATGACTGTGCGACGTAATCTGCTGGGACCGATCTTGATTGCAATTCTGCTGGTAGGAGCGGTAACTGCCTGCCGGCCGGCGAGTCGCCCCACCGCACCCGATAGCAGTGTGCCGATGACGATCCGCCTCACCAGCGCTGCTTTTTCTGACGGGCAGCCCATCCCGACAAAATATACCTGTGATGGAGAAAACATTTCGCCGCCCCTAAGTTGGGAAGGTGTTCCCGATGCAGCGACAACGCTGGCGCTAATTGCAGAAGATCCAGACGCGCCCTTTCAAACGTGGGTACATTGGGTGCTATATGACCTGCCCACAACCACCACCAAACTGCCTGAAGGTTTGCCAACTCAGGAATCTGTGCTGGCGGGAGCCAAGCAGGGCAAGAATGATTTCAAGAAAATTGGCTATGGGGGCCCCTGTCCGCCTGGGGGCAAGGCGCATCGGTATCAGTTCAAGCTGTACGCTTTGGGTAAACCGCTGAAGACGAAGGCGATCGCCCGCAAAAATGAACTCGAAGCCGCCATGAAAGGGCATGTCCTGGCGATAGGAATACTGACGGGAACGTACAAGCGAAACTAATGCAACTGGGAACGTTGGGCGATCGCCTGATGCCGTCTCAGCCCAACGCTTTCTCTAAAGAAAGATCTCGATATTGCCCGCGATCGCACACGCCTATCATCTCCAGTGCGTCGTTGAAGATGGCCAGGTTTGCAACGTAACCGGGAGCTAAATATCCAAGATGGTCATTCATGGCGATCGCCGTCGCGGGATAAGCAGTCGCCATTCGCAGCGCTTCATCCAGCGGTAGCCCGACCGAGGCGCAGTTGCGAATGCCTTCGATCATCGTTAGGGCAGAGCCGCCCAGCGTGCCGTCTGCCGACACACACTTGCCCTCGCGATAAAACACGTCCTGGCCGCCGATGACGAACGAATCCATCTGCGTACCCACGGGCGGCGTGGCGTCGGTCACGATGACCAGCTTTTCGCCCTTCAGGCGGTGGGCCAGGGCGATCGATCTCAGGTGCGTGTGGTGGCCGTCGGTAATCATCCCGGCATACACATCATCTCGGTCAAACGCAGCGCCCACTAATCCCGGACTGCGCCCCAGCCACGGCGACATCGCGTTGAACAGATGCGTCACCATGCCCACGCCCGCATCAAACCCGGCGATCGCCTCTTCATAGGTGGCGTCGCTATGTCCCGCCGACACCAAAATGCCTGCATCCGCCAGCGTCAAAATATCGTCTGGATCAACTCTTTCCGGTGCCAGCGTCATCAGCAAAACGGCGCTGCGTCCGGCGGCGGCAATGCGCTTAATCATGGCTGGTTCCGGCTGACGGATATAGCGCGAGTTGTGTATTCCTTTGCGTTTGGGGTTGAGATATGGCCCTTCCAGATGCAGTCCCAGTGCTGTGTATGAGTTGGATTTTCGGTAGTGCATAACGAGTTCGATCGCCTGCAACATGTCTGCATCCGACGTGGTGATTAGCGTTGGCAAATAGCTCGTTGTGCCGCTCTTAAGATTGGTTTCATGCAGGCTCACCAGCGTCCTGGCTGTGATCTCGTCATTGAACATCACGCCGCCACAGCCGTTCAGTTGCAGATCAATAAACCCTGGCGAAACATGGCAGCCACCCAGGTCAATTGTCGCGCAACTTGCCGGAAGCTGATGAACTGGCAGAATGTCAAGAATGCGATCGCCCTCAATCAGCAGCGCCTGATCCGTCAGGTCTTGCCAGCCGGTATGTAGAGTGCAGTGGGTGAAGGCGTGCATAGGTATCGCTGGAAGCATGATAAAGGACGAAAAGCGTTCGTGGGTTCGTTCGTAAATCTATTCTCAATCTTGAGACTGTGAACGCAGGCCGCTGTTCTGAAAGTGTGAGATTAGTCTGACTAGAACCTCTCTCAAAACTGCTCCTGTAGGAGATTTAAAACATTTGGAAAAGCCTTGACTGGCTGATCAAGCGGGTTGACTCAGACGGATGCCAGAACGCTGGTTTCAATCATAAACTCAAAATCCTCCAGGCTTTCTGCAAGTTTTAGAACCGTTTTGAGCATAGGGCAAAACCTGGGAACTCTACTGAATGGACTCAAGCAGCACTGTAATCTGCTGTGTAATCTGCTGTGTCCGCTCCACCTAATTTCTACACCATGTCATCTATTTCTCGCGATCGCCACGGCTCTAGCCGGATAAACCGGATAAACCAGGTAAAACTGCTGGAAATACTGCTGATATTGCCTTTGGCGGCGCTGCCTTTGGCTCGCATTGCAGCGGCCGAAACGGGTATGCCGCCGTCTTCACAGCCAGCCCAGTCTGCTAACGCCGCACTGAACGCCGCACTGGACGAGCAGGCAGACGAACGGCTGCGGCAGGGTGCGAACCAGTTTCAGCGCCGCCAGTGGAATACGGCGGAATATCTCTGGCAACTGGCGCTGCGGCTCTATCGGCAGGCGGGCAATCGGGTGGGCGAGGGGCGCGTGCTGGGCAATCTGGCGGCGATTCAGGAGGCGATCGGGCGGCCGCAGGCGGCCCTGCGCCTGTTTCGGCAAAGCCTGGCGGCGGCTGAGGCGGTGGGCGATCGCCGGGGCATTAGCTTTGCGCTCACGAATCTGGGCTATCTGCACACGCGCTTGGGGCAATATGACGAGGCGATCGCCCGCCTGGAGGCGGCGCTGCCCCTGGCGCAGCAAATGGGCGATCGCGAGGGTGAGTATGACGTGTTGAACCAGTTGGGCATTGTGCGGCGATCGCAGGGACGCTATGACGAAGCGATCGCTCATTTTCAGGCCAGTTTGGCGATCGCCCAAGCGGCGGGTAGCCGTCGCGGTCAGGCAAACGTGCTGGGTAACCTGGGCAACACTTATACCGAACAGGGCAACTATCCGGCCGCGCTGGACAGCTATCAACAAACGCTGGATCTGGCACAGCAGGGGCAAGACCGGGTGACGCGGGCGGGCGTGTTGCAGCGGCTGGGATTGCTCTATGCGCGGCTAGGCAACCTGTCGCGGGCAGTGGCGGTGCTAGAAGACGGGCTGCAAGTGTCGCGGGAACTGGGCGATCGCCGCCTGCAAGCCTATAGCCTGGGCAGCCTGGGGCTGGTCTATGCCCGCACCACTGAGCCAGAGCGAGCGCTGCCCCTGCTGCAATCCGCCATTGAAATCACCGTGCAGCTCGAAGACCGCGCCAACGAGGGCGCACTGCGACAAACGCTGGGGGGAGCTTATACCGCGCTGGGCAATCTTGCCGCCGCCCGCCCGCAGTATGAGCAGGCGCTGGCGATCGCCCGCTCCCTTGGCGATCGCACGGGCGAGGGGCAAGCGCTGGGCGAACTGGGCAGCCTGCTGCGCGACGAGGGCCAGCCTGCCGCAGCCGTGACCCAATATCGGCAGGCGCTGGCGATTTTGCGGGAAGTGGGCGATCGCCCCAACCAGGGGCGGGCGCTGTCCCTGTTGGGAGAGGCGCTGGCCGCTCAAGGCAAGCTGAAAGAAGCGGCCGATACGCTCATTGAGGCGGTGGACATTTGGGAATCGCTGCGGCCGGGGCTGAGCGATGCGGACCAGGTGTCTCTGTTTGAAACACAAGCCTCGACCTATCGCCTGCTCCAGCAAGTGCTGATTGACCTGGGCAAAACCCAGGAGGCGCTGCTGATTGCCGAACGGGGGCGATCGCGGGCCTTTTTGGAACTGGTGGCGCAGCGGCTGTCGGTGCAGGCTGCAACCCGGCTGCAAACGCCGCCGCCCTCGCTGTCCGAAATTCGCCAGATCGCCCGCCACCAAGACGCAACCCTGGTGCAATACACGCTGCTGGGCGAAAACCGTCTGGGCATCTGGGTGATTCGCCCCGACGGAAAGATCGACTTTCGCCAAACCACGCTACCCGAAACGGCACTTTCGATCGAAGACACTGCCGAGCAGACCCGTGTGGCGGCGGCGCTGGGGCGG
>RFIF01000287.1 GCA_003695655.1 Cyanobacteria bacterium J069 | reverse complement strand
TAGCCTAGCAGTCTAGTGTGGTTTCCAGTTCCCAGGTGGAAATGTGGGCGCTGTATTCGTTCCAGGCTTGCCGCTGGAGCTTCAGGTAGGCGCGGGTGAAGGATTCGCCGAGCATTTGGGGCAGCACGGGGCTAGACTCGAACCGCCGCAGCGCCTCCAGCAGATACAGCGGCAGTTGGGGGACGGTGCCGGAGGGTAGCGGGTCGGTGTAGCTATTGTTGTCGTGGCGGGGGCCGGGGTCGCGCTTGTGGGCGATGCCGTCGAGGCCGGCAGCGATCAGGGCGGCGGGCAGCAAGTAGGGATTTGCCGCGCCATCGGCCAGGCGCAGTTCAAACCGGCCCGGTTCGGGAATGCGAACCATATGGGTGCGGTTGTTGCCGCTGTAGCTGACGGTGTTGGGCGACCAAGTGGCTCCGGAAGTGGTGACGGGGGCATTGATCCGCTTATAGGAGTTGACCGTGGGGTTGGTGATGGCGCACAGGGCTTCGGCGGAATGCAGCACGCCGCCCAGGAAATGGTACGCCAGCGGCGATAGCCCCAGTGCGCCTTCGGGGTCGGCAAATAAGTTAGTTTCCCCGGCGCTGTCCCAGACTGACAGGTGGACATGGCAGCCGTTGCCCGTCAGGTGGGCAAAGGGCTTGGGCATGAAGGTGGCGCGCAGGCCGTGTTTTTCGGCGATCGCCTTGACCATGTATTTGAAAAACGCCTGGCGATCGGCGGTGACGAGCGCATCGTCATAAGTCCAGTTCATTTCAAACTGTCCGTTGGCGTCTTCGTGGTCGTTTTGGTATGGGCCCCAGCCCAGAGTGATCATGCTGTCGCAGATTTCGCGAATTACGTCATAGCGGCGCATCAGGGCCTGCTGGTCATAGCAGGGCTTGCTCTGGCGATCGCCTGCATCGGAAATCTCGTCCCCGCTGGGCGACAGCAGGAAATATTCGCACTCGACGCCCGTTTTCACCCGCAGCCCCAGCTCTGCTGCCTGCTGAATCATTCGCTTTAGCACCAGACGCGGCGCTTGCTCTAGCGGCTGTCCATCGATTTGGTGCAGGTCGGCGGGTAGCCAGGCTACGTCCGGTCGCCAAGAGAGCTGAAACAGCCGCTCGGCATCGGGAAATGCCAGAATATCCGGGTCTGCCGGAGACTGATCGAGCCAGGCCGCAAACCCGGCAAACCCCGCCCCGTTCGCGGCGATCGCATCAATGCTTTCAGCCGGCACCAGCTTGGCCCGCTGCACGCCAAACAGGTCGGTGAAGGAAATCATGAAATAGCGGATATTGCGCGCACGGGCGATCGCAGACAGAGAGTTGGACATACGGGAAGGATGAAGGACGAGACAGCCAGGGCTAGGTTTCAGGGATCAGGGGTCAGGTCTGAGGAGCGGCTATGTCAGGCTTAGTTGCTTGCAATTTGTCCTAACCTGTCTGCTCAGGGCGATCAAGCCTAATCCCTGACCCCTGACCCCTGACCCCTAAAACCTAACTCCTGCTATATACACCAATTCAGGTCACGCATTCGGTACATTGGTGACAGCGCGATCGCCCCCAGTCCACACACTTTACAAACAAGGCAGACTCATGGTTTCGGCATCTTACCTAGAACAGATTATTGAACCCGAAACAAAAGATTTGGGGGGTTTTCAGGCGCGGCGGGTGCTGCCGGGAGACGAGCGCACGATGGTCGGGCCGTTCATCTTTTTTGACCACTTGGGTCCCGCTGTCTTTCCGCCAGGTCAGGGGTTGGATGTGCGCCCCCATCCTCACATCAACTTGGCGACGGTAACGTATCTGTTTGAAGGCGTCATCTTGCATCGCGACAGTCTGGGCAGCGTCGAGGAAATTCGCCCTGGCGCGGTGAACTGGATGACAGCGGGGCGCGGGATTACGCATTCGGAGCGATCGCCCGACGACGCCCGCGCAGCAGAATCCACGCTGCACGGCATTCAAACCTGGGTGGCCTTGCCCGACGCCGACGAAGAGACAGAACCCTGGTTTCACCACTATGCCTCGGCCGAAATTCCCGCCTGGGAAACCGGCGGCGCATCGATCAAGCTGATTGCCGGACAGTTTGGCGAACTTGCTTCGCCCGTCAACACTTTTTCGCCGATTCTCTATCTGGATGTGCAGTTAGCGGAACATGCGGAATTTACGCTGCCTGCGCTCTATTCCGAACAGGCGGTCTATGCCGTGACGCCGGGAATTTCGCTGAATCAGGAGCCGCTAGCCGCACACACAATAGCAGTGCTAAAGGCGGGCGAGGCAGTGGCGATCGCCGCCACCCAGCCCGCCCGCTGCATCGTCATTGGCGGCGAACCTGTGGGCCCACGCCAAAAGTGGTGGAACTTTGTTTCCAGCCGTCCAGAGCGCATCGAGCAGGCAAAGCAGGACTGGAAGGCGGGGCAGTTTCCGCCCGTTCCCGCAGAAACCGAGTTTATCCCGCTGCCAGAGCTTTAGGGGTCAGGGGTTAGGCAGTGTTTTAAAACTTTCTAGGTCGTTGATTGCCT
Source organism: Cyanobacteria bacterium J069 (assembly GCA_003695655.1). GTDB lineage: Bacteria > Cyanobacteriota > Cyanobacteriia > Elainellales > Elainellaceae > Thermoleptolyngbya. The sequence continues at coordinate 1,053 of RFIF01000287.1, read as the reverse complement.
TGAGTCGATCCCCCTAAATCCCCCTTAATAAAGGGGGACTTCCGGAGTGGTTCGGCTCGGTTCCCCCCTTTTTTAAGGGGGGTTAGGGGGGATCAAAGGGTTTTAAAACACGCCCTAGGGGTTAGGGGCTTAGTGCATCGCGACTACCAGAAGCCTAAATCTCGTCTGGATCAACCCCCAGCAGTCGCAGCCGTTCTGCCAGCCGCTCTGCCCGATTCTCCAATTGCTCTGCCCGATTCTCCAATTGCTCTGCCCGATTCTCCAATTGCTCTGTCCGCGCTTGTAACTGTTCTGCTCGTTCGGCGGGTGTGGGAATCCAGGTTCCGGCCGCATCGCACCAGCGTAACCAGTTTCGAGACAGCCCATCATAGGTGCCCTGCCAGATTCCCAAACCAAGCTCCAGCTCAGGAATCCAGGCGCGGGGATTGGTTTCGCCGACGGGTTGTTCGATATAGCGATCGCCGTCATGCTGAAACACGCGGAGTTGGTTGGTGTAGCGACTAAAGACGATGTAGTACGGTACTTGCAGGATGCGTTCGTAAACCTCCCACTTGCGCGGGGGCATGTCGGCAGCAGGCGCGGGGGCGGCGCTGTCGCTCTCTGCATAAGGGCCCAGGTCTTCCGCTTCCGTTCCTGGCGAGAGGAGTTCTACCACAACCAAGGGGTTGACGCCTTCTTGCCAGAGGACGTAGCTAGAGCGCAAATCCACCCCGCCATAGAGACGCGGCACTCCCAGCACCAGAAACCAATCCGGTCGCTTGTGCCAGAGCGGGTGCTGCACGTCGTAATACAAGTTGAGGTCGGTGCCGTTGAATGCCTGATCGCGGGCGTGATGGGTCAGGCGTAGCGTCGCGCTCAAAAGCTGCGGCTGTAGATCGTGAAATTCGTCAGGCAAGCCGGGTTCCTCCGGGTCTTCACTGGGCAGGTCATACATGGTGGGCAGCGTTTCTTTGGGAAAGCGCCGCGAATCGACCTGCTCAATGAACGGTTGCTGTGATGTCATACGCCAGCGATCGCCTCTCTGCGTCAAGACTGACCCGGAATCCCTTGAAG
>RFIF01000022.1 GCA_003695655.1 Cyanobacteria bacterium J069 | reverse complement strand
GGCGTAGGGTGATTGAGCGATCGCCCCGGTCGGTGAAGGTATACATCTCCTTGCCCACCACGTCTGTCGCTTCGCCAATGCCGCGTTCAAACAGCTCCGTTTGCTCAAAAATCGGCGTGCGAATTTCGCGATAGCCCGCATTGCCCAAAATCTGCCGGGCCGCCGCCTCGATCTGCTGCCAATAGCCCACTTCCTCTGGCAAAATGTCCCGCGTGCCCCGAATCGCCTGAATTGCGCTCATGCCCTCTGTGCTGCTGAAAAGTGTCGCTGAAAAATTCCCCGGTTCCAAACATCACAGTTTAGCAGGGATCAGGGGTCAGGTTTTAGGGGTCAGGTTTCAGGGGTTAGGTTTTGGGGGTCAGGTTTTGGGGAGCAGGCATCAGGGGTCAGGTTTAGAGTTGTTCTCCACCGCCCCAACACCCCATCACCCCCCCGACTCCAAATAGATCTGACTCAGGATAATCCGCAGGCGATCGTAGTCGTCTTTCAAGATCAGGCTGAGGTTACGGCCAGCTTGCACCAGCCACGGGCGATCGCCTTTTCTCAGTTGATAAATTTCGCGAATCGCAGCGGCGATCAGCGCTTCCACCGGGGCGCTGCTCACTTGCAACAGCGTCCGCAAAAAGTCGAGCTGTTCGCTAAAGTGGATAATCTCTGCTGGCGAGCAGGCATAGACCGCCTGGTGAATCTGTGGCGGGCGCGGCGGCAGGTGCTGGTAAACCGTATCGCTGAGGCGGGTTTTGCCGTTGCGCCCGGAAGCGCGGGGCCGAAAGCCGACGATCGCCGCCCGAAACTCCGTCTTCAGCATGGCGAAAATCTGCGGCTGCTGTTCGCGCAAGTCTGCCAGGGACAGGCCCAGCGCCCGCGCCCGGTGAACCGAATCGATCGGGCTGGTCGTCGCGTGATACACCACGGCATAGATCTGGTTGCCCGATTCTTCATCCGTGGACTTGACCCAACTGCCAAAGGGCGGCATCACGGCGAAATTCAGGTCGTCTGGCTCCAGGCACTGCGCCAAAAATTCCGTCGTGGCGGTTTCGATGACTTCGGCTAAATAATCGGGCGATCGCGATTGATTGGCAGTATCCGGCAGCGGCAGGCGCATCGGTCAACCATCCAGATTTCAAGCATGAACAAAAATCCCAGACTTGCGCCCAGAATCTCCTTCATTCATACCGCAACTGGCGTACAAATGCACTTTATTCGTGCTGAATTTCTGGCTAAATTGCTGACTCAATTAGCGCCTACTTGCCTTTTTTGCGCCCCGCCGTTGCATCCACCAGCTCTAATTCTTTGAGGCGAAACGTCACCAGCTTGTCCCAGTTGCCACCTTCAAATAGCACCGCCGCATTGCCATCACTAATGCGCTGCACCAAGCCCTGAAAGCCGTAGTAAGTATCCTCGACATTCGTAACGCGAACCGCAGATCCTGGCAAAATCAGCATTGGAAAAACTCCTCAATCTAGACGACAAAGACGGCTATAAACCGCAGGCTATCTTGCTAGTCTGATATTCAGATTAAGGGATCAAGCCCTAAAACGCAGGCTTAGATTTCTAATCCATACCATTAGTCAATTCAGCTTTTTAGCAAACTACCCAGGCGAATCCCCTAAATACTCGCCCAAACTTCAAAACCCTCGCCCCGCCTCAGCGCGTGACCAAAACCGGAGCCTGCACTGCCGTTTCTAGCAAGCCCTCAATGCCCGACACCACATGAATAGGTGTGTCCAGCCGTTTTGCCAAATCGGCAACCGTTGTGTCGTCCAAAAACCGTGTGTCGCCGTGTTTCAGCATTAGCGACGGCAGCAGCACGCCATCCCCCAAATCTCGCCCCGCCAGCGCGATCGCCAGGTCATGCCCCGTCAGCAGCCCCGTCACGGTAATCTCCTGCCCCCAATAGTCGCTGCGCAGCGCCACCATGTCCACCGTCAGCCCTTCCACCTGGTTCAGCCGCTTTAGCACAGGCTGAAAGGCTTGCTCTACGGCATTGCCCACCACCCAGACCCAGCGACGGGCCGGCGAAACCGATTTGGGCAGTCGCCGCGCCGCTGTTTTGAACTGCTTCAAGAATTGGCGAATGGAGCCAACGCCGTTGCCAATCTGCGGATAGTCTTCATAGTGCGATTCGGGTGGCAGGTCTTGTCCGGCAATCAGAAACCACTCGTCCGCCAGCCACACCACGTTGGAGCCAAATTTGGAGCGAAATTCTGCTTGTAGGGCTTGAACCTGGGCGATCGCCTGCCGAGCCTGGTCCGGGGTGACCGGAGTCAGCTCGTCTTCCGTGGGGCGAAACCGAGTCAACCCCACGGGCACCACCGCCGCCGACGCCACCGCTGGCAGGTCGCCCTTGTGAAACGACGCCAGGTCGCGCAGCGTGCGTTCCAAATGTTCACCATCGTTGATGCCAGGACAAACGACGACTTGCGCGTGAATTTGCAGCCGATTTTCCTGGAACCAGCGCAGTTGGTCGAGGATTTGCCCGGCGCGGTTGTTCTTTAGCAGGCGGATGCGCACCTCTGGTTCCGTCGCGTGAACCGAGACGTAGAGCGGCGACAGGCGCAGTTGGGCGATACGATCCCACTCACGCTGGGGCAGGTTCGTCAGCGTCAGGTAGCTGCCGTAGAGGAAGCTGAGGCGATAGTCGTCGTCTTTGAGATAGAGCGTCTGCCGCATTCCGGGCGGCTGCTGGTCGATGAAGCAGAAAGGGCAGCGGTTGTTGCACTGGATCAGCCCGTCAAACAGCGCCGACTCAAACTCCAGCCCCAGGTCTTCGTCATAGTCTTTTTCGATTTCAATCTGGTGGACTTTGCCCGCCGCGTCCAGCACCTCCAGATCCAGCACCTCATCGGCGCAGAGAAACTGGTAGTCGATCAGGTCGCGGGGGGCCTGCCCGTTGATCGAGACGAGGCGATCGCCTGGTTCAAAGCCAATCTCTGCCGCGATCGAATCGGGCAGGACGCGGGTTATTAGAGCCGGTCGAACTGCGGCATCGCTCATGGTAAGGAGAAATCTTGAGAAGAGGTGGAGAGCAGGAGCGTGAGCATCTAGCCTATCCCATCATCGCCTCATCCCATCATCTCATCATCCCCT
>RFIF01000286.1 GCA_003695655.1 Cyanobacteria bacterium J069 | reverse complement strand
GGGCAGAGGTCAGGGGTCAGGGGTTAGGCGTTGGGGAGTGGTGGAGTGGTGGGGCTTTCTAGAACCTCTCGGCAAGCTGCGACGCTGTCTCGCCGCTCCATTGCCTTGACCAGCCTGTCGTAGGCGGTGCGGTTGGCTTCCAGCAGATTTTTCGCTTGCAGGGTGGCCCAGCGTTCCTTAAGGGCGGCTTCGGCGGGCGATCGCCGCAGTCCGTTCCACAGCATGTAGAGCGTTTGGCGATCGTTGCCGCCGCCCTCGGCGTTGCCGTAGACTAGCGTTTCCGCCGCGATACCCGCCATCCACACCGTGCAATAGCGGTCAATTTGCTGAGCTGAGAGCTTGCCCTGGGCCAGTTCGGTGTCTAGATGGGTCGTGTCAAAGCTGACGCCGCCCGCACCGGGCTGACCTTGACGCAGGGCTTCCCAGGCGCTCAGCGTGTAGCCAGTGATGGGAATGTCGAGATGGTGCGCCACCAGAAAATGCCCCGCCTCGTGCCGCAGCACCCGCGCCCGGTGCTCTGGCGAAAAACCCGCCACCCAGTCTAGCAGCAGCGTGCCACCGCGCCCCTGCCAGCTAAACGTATCCAGCGTCGCGACGCCCAGCAGCCCCCCCGCCGCGATCGCCGTCACCAGCGGCGACACATGCACCACCGGCCCCAGCAGGCTCAGCATCGTAAACGAAAAGATGGTAATCGCAATCAGGTTCAGCGCAGACTGGTTCATGAAGACGGAAGCGGGATAATAACAACCGGAAGTAGCTGCTGCCAGCCCTCCCTCCTCCTATCATCGCATCATCTCCCCCGCTCCCCCGCTCCCGATCGCCCCATCATCTCTCAGCTCCAAACCACGCCCCCGCCGCTGCACCCTTCCATTTGCGAAAACGCTGCCTGGGAAGCCCGCCAAGTCTCAAGCTGGCGGCGATATTGCACCAACTGGGCACGATATTCTGGGGAAATGCCGGGTGAGCCAATCATCGGGCCGATTACCCGCAGGGCTTCGTTCCAGTCGCTGCTGCACACCGACCCTTGAAACGCGGCATAGAGCTGCTCAAAGCTGATGTCCTGGGCTTCGGGCGCAAAGACGATCGTGCGCTCAGCCGCTTGATCCGACCACAGCGGCTGCGGACTGTTCTGGCAGTTGGGGAGGTTGGCATAGACCGCCCGCACCGCCCGCAGGTCTTCGAGCTGGTGGCGAAACTCCACAAGCTGCTGGCGTGACTCAGGCGCAATGCCGGCCGAGGCGATGAGCGGGGCGATCGCCCTCAGCGCCCCGTTCCAGTCGTTGCTACACACTGACAGTTGCAGGCTGCTATACAGTTCCTCTGCCCGCAGGTTAACGGGCGACTGGGCCGCCTCTGCCGCTTCGCCCAACGCCCCCACCGCCAGCGCCGGAGCCAACATCGTCAGGGAATAGATTGATTTTTTCATAGCACGCTCATTCAGAGAAAGTGTGAGAATTTGGAACCCGAAATTCATCCAAATATCTCAACTTCCGCCAGGGCGATCGCGCATCCGGAAGAAAGGGGTTGGGGATTGGGGGTCAGGGGTTAGGGAGCGTTTTAGCTGTCGTCGGACTAGTGTCAGACTTGAACTGTTTTAGTTAGATAGCTGCTCTTATGATTGCAGTCATTTTGAGGAATAGCGCTGCTCAATCCATTGTCTGACTTCGTTTTCAGACGTGCAAATCGTTTTAGACTGGGTGTAGGGATCATAGATTTCCCAAACAATTGAGCCATTTTTATGAGATAGTTCTTGGATTTTCGGCTCCGAAGTTCCAGCCAGAAAACCCACTAGATTTTGCCAGAGATCGGACAGGCGATGCGGCGTCAAATTGCCTTTCAAATTGCCTTGTTTTATAGACTGGCTCAGGTTTTCAACTGAACCAGGTTGATCAATAGGTTGATCAAGTGGATTAGCAGAAATTTCAGAAAAAGCCATAGCGCTGAAATGGATGTGAGTAGTGGATAGTTTCCAGCTTCTCTAACCTGAAAGAGTTTGATAAGGTACGGATTTTCAAACTTTAACTAGTACGATTTTTGAAACTAGAAACCGTACCACCTGTTTTACGCCAAATTGTACCGGGTGAAAATCGGGGCGATCGCCTATAGTGCTTTCGTGGCGGTTGTGTCTGCGCCGCTCTGCGCCTGTGAAAATTCCCCTCGATCGGCGATCGCCCCAGCCCGTCTATCTGCAAATTCGTCAGCGGATTCATCGCCTGATTCAGTCGGGGACGCTGCAACCGGGCGATCGCCTGCCCTCCATTCGGAATCTTGCCGAAGCAGCCCAGGTCAACAAGCTCACCGTTATCGAAGCCTATAGCGGGCTAGAAGCAGACGGGCTAATCTACGCACGTCCAGGTTCTGGCTATTTTGTCAGCGAGCCGTCGGGGGTTCCCCCAGTTGCCCCTTCCCGCTTTGCGCCCTCCCAGGAAGTGATCATTCCCGACCGGGGCGACATGTCCTACTTCGACATCTACATGACTTCCGTAGCTGCGCTGCATCAAGACGACATGACCGTCTTTAGCTCCGGATTTCCCAGCCCGCACGACACCGAAATCCTCCAGCGGGTGGCTCGCCGCGCCTTCAAGCAAATGGGGGCGCTGCTGTTTAACTACGACCTGCCGCAGGGGCAATATCCGCTGCGCAAGCAAATTGCCCAACTACTGGTGCAAAAAGGGCTAGACACCTCGCCCGATCACCTGATTGTCACCAACGGCTCAATGCAGGGACTGTCGATGGTGATGCAAGAAATCGTGCAGCCGGGCGACTGGGTGATCGTAGAAAGCCCCACCTATCACGGCACGCTCGCCATCTTGCAGCAAATCGGCGCACGGGTGATCGGCATTCCCATGACCCGCGACGGCATGAACCTCGACCTATTGGCACAATATCTCCACAGCCATCGCCCCCGGCTGATCTACACCATCAGCACGCTGCACAACCCCACAGGCATTACCACCGCTCCGTCCCATCGCCAGCAGTTGCTCGACCTAGCCCGTCGCTACGGCTGCCGCATTCTGGAAGACAATGCCTATGAGGGCCTAAATTTTGACCCCGTGCCGCCACCGATCAAGGCGCTGGATCAAGATGATCTGGTCATTTACGCAGGCACCTTTACCAAAACGCTGATGCCGGGGCTGCGCGTGGGCTATCTGGTGGTGACGGGCGACGATTATGGGCGGCTGCTAGAGCGTAAGCTGCTGAATGATTTGTGTGTGTCTACGGCTTCGCAGGCGATCGTCAGCGAGTATCTGGCAACGGGCTACTATCGCCGCCACCTGGCCCAGCTTTGCAGCCGCAATCTCCAGGGACGCAGCGTCATGCTGAAGGCGCTCGAAACGCATTTTCCCGAAGAGGCGTCCTGGACGGTGCCCAACGGCGGGCTGTTTCTGTGGGTAAAGCTGCCCGATCGCCTGCCGATGCAGCTTGTGTGCAGCGAAGCCGCCGCCGAGGGCATTTTGGTAACACCCGGCTCCGCTTTCTTTCCAAACTTGCAGGGCTATCCGGCGATGCGGCTCAACTTTTCCTACGACGCGGAAACTATTGAGCGGGGGATGTCAGTCCTGGGGCGCATCATGAAGCGGCATCTGGCACACCCGTCGGGCGATCGCGCCAATGGCAGACAACACGGAGCAGTTTAACTGGATTGTCACCATTAAGGAAAACCTGGAATTCCTGTTTGCCCAAGTCCCCAATAAGCAATACGGCGTTGAAGAGTACTACATATACGATGCCGACAAAGCAGACCTGAGCGGCTGGCTGTGCACGGAGGCTGGACAACTGGATGTGATTGAAGACATGGCGGGCTGGATCAGTCCCCGCTTTCAGATTCGGTTTGAGATGAATAGGTCGCTACAAATTTTTCGACCAGACGGGCAGCCGTTTTTGGGCTTTGGGGAACTGGAAACCCTGCAAATCCAGGCAGAGCAGCGGGCAGATCAACTGGCAAAACAGCTCAGCGCTCTGGGAATTGAGCCAGAATCAGCCAGCTAGAACACTGCTTTTGATGTAGAAATTTTGATGTAGAAATTCTGGTGCAGAAATCTAATGCAAAGACTTAGTCTTGCTTAGCCAATCCACCAAGCAAGACTATTTTGATGATTGACAGAGTTTGACCGCTAGCGAGACACGCCGACCGCATCGGTAATCGACTGGTTGAGCGATCGCCACTCTTCGTACTCCAGCTTTTCCGACTCATACAGCTCTCTGAGCACACCCGAAAACTGCTGACATGCAAGGTGAAGATCCACAAGCGTCTTGCCAGCATTGAGAGCCAGAAAATCACGCGAATAGACGACATCATCATCAATGCGTTGTCGTGATGAGGAGTAGCAAACGCTGGTGTAGCCCACTCCCTGAGTGACAACCTCGATCATCCAACCGCGATAAAAGTCAGTTAAGCAAACACTATTCATACAGGTGACTGGTTTCTAAGTTTATTAAGTGCGCTCGACAAGGCACAGTTTTGAACAACAACACCAGAACCAGGAGCGAGCGTCAGAGCCATTCAGCGACCAACTCTGAACCTTGTTACGGTGAACCGACTGCTTTGGATGCTCAGCCAGCGGCCAATCGCCTTTGAAAACACCGAGCCAAATTAAGACCTCTTCTCCGTAGGTGACAGAGCAAACGCTCTCGATGGCTACATGAGAACAACTGAAACAGAAAACTTCCTGAACGCCCTGGAAAACCAGCAGAGGCAACCGACTTTAATAAAAGAACCTATACGAAAAAATACTGAATTTTCCTAATCTGAGGATAGCGCGAACCAGCGTAATTACTTACGTCAAGTCGGCAAGAATTTATTAATGATTTGTTGAAGATAGATTCAGACTTTTGAGCAGCCCGTCGAAACGATTGTTCACGAAAGGATTTCGAGAAATCCGATAGGCTGAAGATGTGAGTTAAGAATGCCTTATATCTATGATTAGTTCTGCTAAAGTCAATGCGTTGCCTAGCCGCTCAGCATGGCAGTCTATGGTTTTGCTGACGGTGGGGTTTTGGCTCAGTGGCAGCCTGCTGCTAGATCTGGTGGTCATGCCTGCTATGTATGCCAGCGGCATGATGACACAGCCAGGGTTTGCCAGCGCAGGCTACAGCGTTTTTTGGGTTTTCAATCGGCTGGGTCTGCTGTGCGTTGCGATCGCCTTTGTGGGACTGCTTTCTTTGCTGCAACAGCACAAAATTTCCGGCTGGGCGATCGCCGCAGTCTGGATGCTGTTGGGGATCACGCTCCTGCTCACCTACGTGATGACGCCAGTCATGAGCGGTCTGGCTTTGCCCCTAGACTGGCTGACGGGCAATTCTGAAGTTCCCAGCAGCATGGCGCAAATGCACGGTATTTACTGGGTGTTGGAAGTGCTGAAACTTGGGCTGAGCGCGGCGCTATTGGTCGCAGTCGGGCGACGCCTGCCTGATGAGCGACTGAGCATTAATGGCTAAGCGGGTTAAATGGGTTAAACCGAGTCAAACGGTTCGGCAGGTTCGTCAGCGCAAACGGGTTCCTCTGCGTCTCTGTCCCAGAGCAGGCGAACCGCCATCCCCACAAACCCGACCGCCGCGATCGCCTTAATCCAGCGCGTTGGCATTACCTGCGCCACGCCGCCCCCCAGCATCACCCCCAAGAAGCTGGCCAGCACCAGCGCTGCGGCCGTGCCCAAAAACACTGCCCGCACTGACTTGCCGCTGCTGCCGAGAGCGATCGCCGCAAGCTGGCTCTTGTCGCCCAGCTCCGACACAAACACGGTGACAAACGCCAGCCCCAGTAAGTTCCAGTCCATGTTTTAAGCCGCTCTTGCGGTTCCTGCTTTGTCTTTATAAAGTCGGTCTTACACTGAATCACGTTACGAGATGGCGTGACGGAATCGCGTTACAGAGTCGTGTTTTTGGCTTTGCCCTGGCCTGCTTTGCTTTGCCCTACTTTGCCTTGCCCTGCTTTGCCTTGCCCTGCTTTGCTTTGTCTGGATGCGATTTTACTGGATGCGATTTGAGAAGAGGTTTTGCCTAGCCCTGAATCACATCCAGCAACAGCATTCCCGCAACCAACAGCAGCAGCACTGCCGCTGCCTTGTCGAGCAGCCGGGGCGACACCCGAGTAGAGAGCCACTTGCCCAGCAGCACACCACACAGGCTAGTCGCAATGAGCGCCGAGCCTGCCCCCAAAAACACAACCCACGGCGCTTTTGACTGAGCGCTCATGAGCAGAACAGTGACCTGAGTTTTGTCACCCACCTCTGCCAGAAAAATCGTGATGAAGGTCGATAGAAAAATGCCCAGCTCGTCCCGCAGGCTCAGCGGTTGGGCGGGGTTTGTGGCGGCTGCTTGTCCCTGAGGCTTGAGACTAGATTCAACCCTGTTTTCAGACCCATTCGTGGAGCAATCAAGAGAAGATAGAGACATCGACTCTGCCGCCGCATCCGGGGCAAGTAGGGGCAAGTCAGAGACGGAAAGCATCGAGTCGGGGGAAACCAGGCTCACAAGCAGTTACCAGATGTTTTCATATTCTTTTCATTTTATGCCAAGCCCGGCGACCCGTCATCTCTTTCGCTCCAAAAAGTCGTGATGTCCTGGCGTCCTGATGCTGCTGCTGTGAGGCAACACTGGCGATCCTGGCTGCAAACCGAGCGGGCGATCGCCGTGATTCGTGCGCCTAGCCTGGCGATTGGGCAAGCGATGGCGCAGGCAGTAGCAGCGGGCGGGATGCGGCTGATTGAGGTGACCTGGAACAGCGATCGCCCCGAAACGCTGGTGCAGCAACTACGGCAAGACTTGCCTCACTGTCTAATCGGCGCAGGCACGATCACCACAGCGTCGCAGGTCAAGGGGGCGATCGCCAGCGGAGCCCAGTTTTTGTTCAGTCCCCACACTGACCAAGCACTGATTCAGCAGGCGTCCCAGTCCGCCATCCCGTTTGTGGCGGGGGCGCTCACACCGACCGAAATCCTCACCGCATGGCAAGCGGGCGCAGCCGCAGTCAAGGTCTTCCCGATTCAGAGCGTGGGCGGTGCAGACTATCTGCGGGCTGTGCGTGAACCGTTGGGCGACATTCCCCTGTTGCCTACGGGCGGCGTCACGCTAGAGAATGCGCGGGACATGCTGGATGCGGGGGCGATCGCCGTAGGGCTGGCGGGGCAGTTGTTTCCCAAAGTGGCGATCGCCAATGGCAACTGGGCGATCGTGCAAGAGCGCGCCATGCTGCTACGGAAAACGCTTTTGCAGCGAGATGAATAATCAAGTTAGCAAAATAAAGAACCAGTCGCTAAGACTCATTCATTTGGTCAACGGTGCGGTGCAAAACATAGACCTGCGGATTTTTGATATAAAATTCTATCAATAGTCTCAGTTCTCTCTCAAAAAAGTCTATCCGATGGAGAATGCGCTGAGACTAGGATTGCGAATACGCTCTATGAGTCAGTGCGTAGAGCAGTGCAAGTGCATAGAGCAACAAGTAAGCAAGGCGCATTGGGTTCAGGGCATTCAAGGTTAGCATTCAGCCAAAAGTGCAAGACCTAAAATGTGCAACTGCCTAAGTGCGCGACCTAAGTGCGCGACTGCCTAAGTGCGCGACCTAAGTGCGCGACCTAAGTGCACGACCTAAGTGCACGCTTGACTTAAGCCAAGTGCACGCCTGACTTAAGCACCTACGCGAGTGCCTGATGCAAGTGCACAACCCAAGTGCACAACGCAGTTTTGCGGGGCTTTTTGCATATTCTGCATAATTCTCACCCGCGTATTGTCAAATTTATCGAGAGGACGAACACTATGCCGATTGAACAGCCGCCCCTACCTTTTGCTGTTGACGCTCTCGAACCTTATGGCATGAAAGCCGAAACCTTCGAGTATCACTACGGCAAACACCACAAAGCTTACGTCGATAACCTCAACAAGGCGATCGACAGCGATTCTTCCTTGGCTGGCAAGTCTTTGGAAGAAATCATCGTGGCAACCTTTGGCGATTCTGCCAAGGCGGGTGTATTTAACAACGCTGCCCAAGTTTGGAACCATACCTTCTTCTGGAATAGCCTCAAGCCCGGCGGTGGTGGCGCACCGACTGGCGACCTAGCCGCCAAAATCGATGCCGCCTTTGGCAGCTATGACAAGTTCCGCGAAGCCTTTGCTAATGCCGCCGCTACTCAGTTTGGCAGCGGCTGGGCCTGGCTGATTGACGACAACGGCACGTTGAAGATCACCAAAACCCCCAACGCCGAGAACCCCCTGGCGCATGGGCAAAAAGCACTGCTGACGCTGGACGTGTGGGAGCATGCTTACTACATCGACTTCCGCAACGCCCGTCCTGGCTATATCCAAAACTACCTGGATAAGCTGGTGAACTGGGACTTTGTGGCGAGTAACCTGGCTGCGGCTTAGGCGCGCCCAAACGACCTGATCATCTGGGTTGCCCACCAGTCGCTGACTGTGGAGGCTTCCTACTGAATTAATGGGTTATCAGGTGGATGGGGTGTACGCTCCATCCACTTTTGCTTTACTTGCTCCAAATCGCAACCCCTGACCCCTGCCCCCTT
>RFIF01000285.1 GCA_003695655.1 Cyanobacteria bacterium J069 | reverse complement strand
CGAATTCTATTGTGAAATGAGTGAAGCCATGATCTACGGTGCCATGATTCGCTTGATGCTCAAGCGCTTAGCAGCTTAGCCACTTTATAAATCAGCTCTTATAGGAATGCCGGAGTTGCTCAGAAAGTCTAAACATCCTGAATATCATGTACGCTGGGCGGTGGTAGACATCATTGCTATTTCAGGATTGAAGACTGAGGAGTCAGTCGTGCTCTTAATAGATCTGTGTTCTGACTTAGAGTATCTCGTCAGTAGTCAAGCTGCTTATGCCCTTTCAGAAATTAAGGCTGTAGAAGCTTTAAAGCATTTATGGAGGCTTTACCTAGCTTCTGAAAGAAGCTACTTTTTGGGTGCGATCGCCGCCATTCAATCTCGCTGCGGATTCTACAACTACGATCTGTATCAGCAGGCGCAAATGCTAGAGACGCAATCGAGTGATGCTGAGCAGCAATCATCTAGCGAAATCCACATGCATTTTCACGACAAAGTTGGTGTGGCAGTGGGCAACGTGGAAGGCAACTTAAACTATCAGCAGCCCGCAGCGCTGGATGAAACCCAGAAACTTGAGGGACAATAGAGCATAGCGACAAGGAGAGATTGAGTCATGGCGCGAACCCTCACCATTGAGCTACCCGATGAGCTAGAGCAAAAGCTGGCGGCTCAGGCGCAGCGTCTCAATATTTCTCTAGAAACGTTGGTGGAACAAACGATTTTGTTTTGGCTGGTAGCTGAGGCGCATTCTGCACCTTCGGCGATCGCCTCCAATGGCGCTGGCAAGGGTGCTCCGGCTGCACAGACGCACGAGCCACTTGCTCAAGACGACCTTGCATCTCTGATAGCACAACTCCGCGAAGCCCATCTTGCAGGTGCGGAAACGGTTCAGGTTCCTGCTAATCCGGTCAGCCGGGAATGGCTTGATATTCTGAAAGCGCTGGGGCTGATTGCAGAGGTGAACCCGTCCAGCACGCCCGACCGCTTGAATATCGTCCTTGACCCCACGCAAAGCACTACACTGCTGGATGAGGCGATCGCCCAGCTTAGCTTGCTCCGCCAGTTTCAGCCTGCATCGCTCAATCCGCAGCTTGCAATTGTGGTTCAGGAGCTAAAAAGCGCTGATCCAGCGGTGCGGCAATCTGCTTTAAAGGAGTTGGGGGCACAATACCATGCCGCCCAAGGATGACATTCTAGCTAGTCAGCAAAATCTAATGCTAGAATTAGCTATAGAACAAAAGTATTATGCCATCCAAGGATGAACTCTCAGCGTTCTCGCTAGTCCTGATTGCAACGCTGTGCGACATTCTGCAAAATGACCCAGAACCCAGCCTCCGCATCGACGCAGCCGAAGCGCTGGGCGAGATGAGAGAGCAAAGTGCGATCGCCGTTTATGCGCTGCTTTGCGCCGTTCGAGATGATCCAGATGCGGCGGTGCGCCGAACCGCTCTCAAAGTTCTGAGAGCGATCGCCCAACAACATCAAAACGCGACTCCCTCTCTTCTCGAAAAAATCCTCGACAGCCTCACCCAAATCCAAATCACCCTACAACGCATGGCAGATCAACCTCCTAAAGTCCAAATCACCTTCGACGTTGCCCGTCACCAGCGCTACGGGCAACGTCGAAGGTGATTTGAACATCTACGCTCAGGAGCAAGACTTGACGGAAGCCGCCGCCAAGATTCAGGCATTGCTGGCGCAACTGTCGCAGACTTACGCCAACGAGAGCGATCGCCAGGTGGAAGCCGTCAAGCGCGAAGCCGATCGCAACAGCACCTTTCGAGACAGATTGCTCAGTGCGGCAAAGGCGGGCGGCGTGGAAGCGGTGAAGCAACTGCTGGACTATGTGTTCAAGAATCCAGTGGCGACGGTGGTGGCGGAGTCTGTGAAGGCGTTTGTGGAAGCGGGCGACTGAGCAAGAGACTGGGCGAGAGGCTGGGACAGAGGCTGGGACAGAGATTGGGTGAGGGCGATCGCCGTTCTCTGTCAAGCCGCTTTTCAGGAACAAGCAACGCTTGTACGGTTTGAGCAAAAGCTTAGAGCTTTTTGGCTCGTATCTTTTACAACATGGTCAATCTGGCGTTCTGGCCTAGACTAGGCGCTAGTTTTTCGCACCATTTTGCAGTAGATTAAAACACTCCAAAAGCCTTGAGAGAATTTGGGCTTCTTCTGCTTCAATGCTAGGGGAAGTGAAACAGGTCACCCGTACGTCCATTTACGAATCATTGAGGATTGACAACCATGGCGGCGATCGCATCCATTAAAGCCCGCGAAATTCTGGATTCTCGCGGCAACCCAACGGTGGAAGTAGACATTACTTTAGACGATGGCAGCTTTGGGCGGGCGGCGGTGCCGTCGGGCGCGTCAACGGGCATCCGCGAAGCGCTGGAACTGCGCGATGGCGACAAGAACCGCTATGGCGGAAAAGGCGTGCTGAAGGCAGTGGCCAACGTGAATGGGGCGATCGCCGACAAGCTCAAAGGAGCCGATGCGTCAGATCAGAAAGCAATCGACCAGGCCATGCTGGATCTGGATGGTACGGAATACAAGAGCAATCTGGGGGCAAATGCCATCCTGGGTGTATCAATGGCGGCAGCGCGGGCCGCGGCAGATTCGGCTAAGCTGCCGCTCTATCGCTATCTGGGCGGTGAGGCGGCGGTGCTGCTGCCCGTGCCCTGCTTCAATGTGCTGAATGGCGGTGCCCATGCCGACAACAGCGTAGACTTTCAGGAATTTATGATTGCCCCGGTGGGTGCGCCCAATTTCCGGACGGCGCTGGAACAGGGTGCCGAAACCTACCACGCGCTCAAGTCGATCCTCAAGGGCAAGGGCTATAGCACGGGCATTGGCGACGAGGGCGGTTTTGCGCCCAACCTGAAGTCCAACGTAGAAGCGGTGGATCTGATCCTGGAAGCCGTGACGAAGGTCGGGCTGAAGCCGGGAGACGACATGGCGATCGCCCTCGACCCCGCCACCAGTGAGATGTATCGCGAAGACGGCACTTATTTCAACTTCAAGTCTGATAAAGGCGTCCGCACCACCGAAGACATGATTTCTCTCTGGGAAAGCTGGGTGGCGCAATATCCCATTGTGTCGCTGGAAGATGGGCTGGGCGAGCAAGACTGGGAAGGCTGGAAGGAATTGACCAAGCGCCTGGGCGACAAAATCCGCCTGGTGGGCGACGATGCCTTTGTCACCAACCCTACCATCATCAAGCAGGCGATCGCCGACGGTGTGGGCAACTCTTCGCTGATCAAGGTGAACCAGATCGGCACCATCAGCGAAACCCTCAGCGCCATCGAGCTATCGCGCAGCGCGGGCTATACGGTGATGATCAGCCACCGCTCTGGCGAAACCCCCGACGACTTCATCGCCGACCTGGCCGTTGCCACCAACGCTGGCCAAATCAAGACCGGCGCACCCTGCCGCGGTGAACGTCTGTCGAAATACAACCAACTGCTGCGGATTGAGGAAGAACTGGGCGATCGCGCTCAATATCCTGGGATTGCAGCCTTCAAGAAATAGCAATGGCTGAAAAACTCTGCCAACATCTCTCAGCTATTGCTACAAGCTATTTCTGCTACAAGCTATTTCTACAATTGGCTGACTAAAAATTATTCCGTCCCTGTTCCGTCCCTATGCGATGGACACGGGGACAGAATGCCCCTAAGCCCACTCAACCTGTGCTGCCGCCAAATTCTAGGGAGACGACCTGGGATGTGGCTGACAGCACGGGTCATTTTTGTGGGGGAAGATCCGAAAACTGGAGCGCCCCTCAATGCCTTTAGCTGCTCTTGTAGCAATACGCAGGTTAGTTAGGACGTTTGTAATGAGGACTTAAGTCCTCACTACTAGCCTCAACAGCAACTATGTCCGTCCTATATGTCCTAACTAGTCCTAACTAATCCTAACTAACAAGTTAGCTGCTATAGCTTTGACAAGCCGTCTTTTGACAAGCTTTCAGCCGATTTTTATATTGGACACAAGTGACTTTGTAAACTTTTGTATAGAGCCAGCCTTGAATTATGAAAAGCGTTAGGTGTGTAGCGGCTGTTATTTTAGCAATTGTTTTGAGCGTCGCCTTTCCCCAGAAGGCTCTTGCGAGTGACTTGGCTCGTGGGGCACAGCTCTTCTCTGCAAACTGTGCTGTATGTCACTTGGGCGGTGGTAACAGCATCATGAGCATTAAAACCCTGAAAAAGGATGCCTTGGAAAAGTTTCTGGCAGGCTACGGCCCGAACCACAACGAGAATGCAATTGTGAAGCAAGTCACCTATGGCAAGGGCATGATGCCAGCTTTCAAAAATCGTCTAACAGAAGATCAAATTGCTGACATTGCAGCTTATGTACAGTCCCAAGCCGAAAAAGACTGGGAGGGATAAGTAATTTTGTAAGTCGGTAACGTTAGCAACTTTTAAGCAACTTTACATTTACATATCAATCAATTCCCCACCGCCGCCGCCAACTGCTCGTCGATTCTAGCGGAGCCTGCTGCTGCTCCTGCTGGTGTCGCGCCAGGATGGCGGCGGCGCTATCGGTGAGGTTGGGATCTCTGTAGGGCACAGCGGCGCGGGTGCGTAGATGCTCTTGCTCCATCGGCGAGAGGGGCAATAAGCCGTCGGGCGACCAAGCGGCAACCGTGCCCTGAGACCATTCGTGGGGACGGCGTGCGGCTCCGGCGGGCAGGGGAATGTTGCCTAGATGCAGTCCAGCGGCCCGCATCGCCGCCCGCACCGAGGCCGAGCGCGAATAGGTGGCTAAAATTCCCGTTGGGCTGAGGCATTTTGCCACCTGTGAGAAAAATTCCACCGTCCAAAGCTGGGGGCAACGGCGTGGCGAAAACGGGTCGAAGAAGATCGCATCTGCCTGGAAGTTTTGTGCGACTACCTGCTGAATGGTCTGTCGTGCGTCGCCAATCAGCATGCGGGCACTGAGTCGAGAATCCTGGAATTCGTGCTTTTGGGCGATCGCCCGCAACACTTCCTGCACCGGGGGCGACCAGATGGAAACCAAATCGGGGGCGATCGCCGCCTGGGGCACGGTTGCATCTAGCTCCAGCCCGACGACCTCAATGTCGCAGCCAGGATTCGCCGCCCACAGGGTTTCCAGAGCCGCAGCGGTGTTATAGCCTAACCCGTAGCAAACATCTAGCAGGCGAATCGGCTGGCGTGAGTCTGGCCCCCGTTGCACTGCCCGCTCTGCCAGCTTCGTCACTCGCGCAAACTTGGTAAACGCTTCGGACTGCGCCCCCCCGCTGCTGTGGAAGGCTTCCCCAAACGTTTCCGAAAAGAAGGTGAAGGAGCCGTCTGCGGTGGCTTGCGGAACCCAAGTACCAGGATTCTGCATCGCGTCTCTCGATCGCCCTAAACCCGCGCTTCCAAAGACTGGAGCTTGAGAAATTCTGTGTTGACCCCAGACTCGCGCACCAGGGCAATCTTACCCGTGCGGGCGACTTCGCGAATGCCAAATCGGCCAAGCTGTTGCACAATCGCCACCATTTTGCCAGGATCGCCAACCACTTCCAGGGTCAGCGAGTCTTCGCCCACATCCACCACGCGCGCTCGAAAGATTTGCGACAGCTCGATAATTTCGGAGCGGGTGACGCTGGTGGCGTTGACCTTGAGCAGCATTAGCTCACGCTCGACGCAGGGTGTTTCGGTAATGTCCTGCACCTTAAGGACGTTGACCAGCTTATAGAGCTGCTTGGTCAGTTGCTCAATGATGGAATCGTCACCGGGGACGACCATCGTAATCCGCGAAATACCGGATTGCTCTGCCGGGCCGACGGCCAGGCTTTCGATATTAAACCCGCGCCGCGCAAACAAGCCCGCAATGCGAGTCAGCACGCCCGCTTCATCTTCAACCAACACAGAAATAGTATGCTTCATGGGATGCGATGGAACTGCTCACCGTTGCCAAGGCAGCAGCATGTGTTTGGATTCTGGAGGTTTAGGCTTTCCTCTCTGAGTTTATTGATTCTAGCCTGAGCCATGCGCCCTGTTCTCACCCCAACGTTAAAGGATAACGAGAATGCTTGAACTAGCTAGCTCAGCGCGTATGATGAAAAGACATTAAGAAACTCCCTCTATAAACGCTACTGGCGAATAGTTTCCAAAAGCCCTTACCCAAAGCCTTTTTCGCAATTATTCATCGCAAACGGCGACAGCGTATGCTTGGGGACGCGCTTGAAGACCTCCACTGGTTGGGACAGATCCAGCCGGCTGCCCGAGCCGAGGTGGGCGATAAAGCCTATTATCTAGGGCTGTTGGAACAGCGGGGATTCCCGGTGGTGCCAGGGTTTGTAATTTCGACGCGGGTGATGCGGCGATTTCTGTCGAGCCTTGACTGGCAGGAGCCGCTGTTTGCTGATTTTCCCGATTCGTCGCTGCATGTGGATGTCGATCGCCCGCAGCAGCTCCGGGCGATCGCCCAAAAAATGCGTCAATCGATCCTGACATCGCCGCTGTGGGATGACTGGCTAGCGGTGGTAGAAGCACAAGTGCAGCAGTGGCGAGGGCCGGATGGCGCATTGCCGCTGCTGATTCTGCGGCCGTCGTTGGGGCTGGATGCGGGGCTAGACCCCAGCTTTAGCGGGCGCGTACGGGGGCTGATCGGTTCACAGATTTGCCTGGCCAACCGGGAGGCGATCGCCCTGGCGCTGCGGCAGGTCTGGGCAGAGCTGTTTCGCGCCAAAAGTTTGTTTGTATGGCAGCGATCGCGGCTCCAGCTCCAGCAACTGCATCTAGGCGTTCTGGTGCAGCCGATCCATGATGCGGTGGCGGCTGGTACGGCGCACGTCAGGGCAACCGATTGTGAGATTCACGCCATTTGGGGACTGGGAGCAGCGCTGGCCTGGGGAGAATTGGCACCTGACCGATTTTTGCTGTCTCAGGCAGGCGCGACGGCAGGCGCAGCGGCCTCCGAAATCGCGCCAATGGTGCGGCAAATTCATCCCAAGCCTCACCGCTATCGACTTCAGCATGACCTGAATCCGACAGCAGTAAACGGGCTGCTGTGCCCCCATCCGGCATTGCAAATCGAGCTGCTAGAACCCGCACAACAGCGTCAGCCTAGCCTCACAGAAGCGCAGCTTAAAGAATTGGTCGATCTGGCTGCCCAGGTTCACCAAATTTTAGGCAGCAGTATAGATTTAGAGTGGACGCTGGCCGCCGAAGGAGCCGCAGCCCAGCCCCAGTTTCGGTTGACTCAGCTCAACGTGCTGTTTCCGCGTGCGGTGGCGGCCGCGCCGGCCCTGGTCTCTGCCGCCCCCGCGCCCAGCCCTGCCCATCCGTTGCCCCCGCTCAAAGGAGTGGCGGCGGCGGCGGGCCAGGTGGCGGCTCAGGTTTGGGTCGTTGATGACCTTAGCCAGGTGCCGCCTGATCTGCCGCCGGGACGCCTGCTGGTGATGTCTTACCTGCCGCCGACATGGCTGGGGCTGATGCAGCGGGCCAGCGGCATCGTTACTGAACAGGGCGGCATGACCAGCCACGGCGCAATTTTGGCTCGTGAAATGGGCGTGCCGGCGGTGGTGGGCGTTGAAGGCGCAACGCAGGTTCTGCGGATGGGGGAATGGGTGCGGGTAGATGGCGATCGCGGTTTGGTATATCGCCTTGAGTCTGCTCCGTCCAGGTCGGGGGCGATCGCCGCTCCTGAGCGCCCCCCCACTGCGCTGCCGTCTGATCGCCTGCCCACCCAGACCCAGCTCCTGCTGGCGCTAAACCAGCCGACTGACCTCGATGCGCTGGCGGCGCTGCCCAGCGATGGGGTGGGGCTGGTGCGGGCTGAGCATCTGTTGCTGCCGCTGCTGAAGGATGCGGCTCATCTTGTTGCCCTGGGAAGGTCTGGCGAAGCCCCCCTGACTCAGCAAAATGGTTTACCTGGCGAACTGGCCGGGCACTTCGCTGGGGCGATCGCCCAAAAAATTCTGCCCATTGCGGCTGCCTTTGCTCCACGGCCCGTGTTCTATCGCTCCTTGGATGTGCGATCGCAAGATTTTCCCGGACTCCAGCCCCGTTCTCATCAGCCAGAACTCAACCCAACCTTAGGGTTACATGGCGCGTTTAGCTATCAAGTCAACCCGGCCTGGCTAGATGCAGAGCTAGCGGCGCTGCGCCAGTTGCAGCAGACAGGCCATGCCAATATTCGCCTGATCTTGCCGTTTGTTCGCGGTGTAGAAGAGGTGCAGTTTTGCCGCCAGCGAGTGCTGCAAGCGGGTCTGTTTGAATCGCCGGAGTTTCAGCTTTGGATCATGGCAGAAGTGCCGGCGGTGCTGTTTTTGCTGCCGGAACTGGTGCAGGCGGGCGTGCAGGGCATCGCTATTGGCAGCAACGACCTCACCCAACTGCTGCTGGCGGCCGACCGCGACCTGACCCAACTGGCGGAAGCCTTTCAGCCGCGCCATCCGGCCGTGCAGCGGGCGATCCAGCATTTGGCGCAAACGGCCCGCCAGTTGGGCATTCCCTCAATGCTGTGTGGCGAGCTGCCGAGCCAGCATCTCGATCTTGTAGATGACTGGGTGCGCTGGGGCATGACGGCGCTCTGTGTGACACCGGGAGCGGTGCGGGCCGTGCAATGGGCGATCGCCCGCGCTGAGACTCGGCACTCCCAGGCTTCAGATCAAGAAATGGAGTAATCCCAGAGACTCTGGCGTCCTGCTTTTAGAAAACCCAGGTCTTTAGCAAGGTTTTTAGAAACAGGACTGACGCAGTTGAAACGAGTTTTATAGATTCTGGATGATTTTTCATGGGCGCAGTCCGCGAAAAATCATCCAACTGCGTAAGTCCTAACTCGTAACAAAGACAAAACTGCCGCGCAGCCAGGCTACACGACAGGTTGACTCGCAAATTTAGCTGAGTTCATCAAGGCTTGCGGCGGGGTAGAAGCTTCTGCTCGGTTCCCAAAGCAGGGCTAGCCCCAGGCTGCTAAACTTCCTGGTTCACTTTCTCTTCGTACTTCAGCTTTTCTTCATGCTTTAGCACAGCCCACAACCCGTGAATCATCCCCGGAACATAGCCCAAAATCGTCAGCAGAACGTTAATCACTAGCGTAGAGCTGAGTCCGTAGGTCAGAAACACGCCAACGGGGGGCACCAGCACCGACAGAAGAATGCGTACTAATTTCATAAGCCACCTACTCAATCAATAGAAACAAGAACTTTGCGAAGGCAGTTGCATCGACCTGTGGCCCAAAGTTAGAGCCAATTCAAAACTTCAGAAATCTAAAGAAACTTGAATAACAGGCGCAGAGAACTGTACTTTTCCATAGTAGCGAACTATTATCTTTGGAAACGGTTTTGGATCTCCATTGCGGGTGAGAATTCCGAACCTCAATGTTACGGAGATCACATTCAAAAATCACGTCTCAATTTTCCTATACCTCTTGAGGATGAGATGACGGTTTTCCGCTCTATCGCATGGTAGAAATCCCGACTTCTACTGGGTTTATATACGTTTTCAAAGATGCTACTTGAGGTAGCATTACAGCCCGGCAAGCCTGTTTGCAAAAGTAGATTTTACTCTGTAAAAAATCTGCGAAACCCTTGCTTTGAAAGGATTTTTGGGTTTTGTGAGGGCAATTAGGTGATTGGTTGTGCCGGAAATAGCATAAATAGTGATTTTGGTCGAT
Source organism: Cyanobacteria bacterium J069 (assembly GCA_003695655.1). Taxonomy (GTDB): domain Bacteria; phylum Cyanobacteriota; class Cyanobacteriia; order Elainellales; family Elainellaceae; genus Thermoleptolyngbya. Next base: position 1,624 of record RFIF01000285.1, on the reverse strand, counting down.
TCAAAAGAGGTCGTATTTTCCAAGTCTATTTTGTAGAGATGACCATAAAGACAGATGTTCCTGTGCAAAATTAATCGGTACTATACTAAATCTATGGATGAAGTGAGATGAAGAAGTGAGACGAAAAAGTGAGATGAAAAAGTGAGATGAAGGAGTGAGACGAAGTGACGCGGACGAAGTGAATCAAGAGTTCACTAGCCAATGTTTGTCAGATGTTTATTCATAATGTTTATTCATCAAGATAGCAAAAGCATTGGTGAAACAACGATTCACAAGACTCAACTCACGAAATTCAACTCACGAAATTCAATTCACGAAATTCAATTCACAAGATTTGACACAGGCTTCGAGTCGTTTTTATTGAACTTGGATGGAAGAGCTATGTTGGGATATTTACTGACCACTTTGATTACCGCCCTGAGCCTGCTCGTTGTTGATATCGTCGTGCCAGGTGTGACGTTAGCAAACTTCCCGGCTGCAATTTTGGCGGGGGTTGCCATTGGTTTAGTCAACGCAGTGGTTCGGCCTGTGCTGTCGCTGCTGTCGCTGCCGATCAACTTTTTGACGCTGGGGCTATTTGGCTTCGTCGTAAATGGGTTCTGCTTCTGGCTGGCGTCTCTGTTTGTGCCTGGATTTGTCGTGGCCGGGCCGTTGGCTTTCTTGCTAGGGCCGGTGGTGTTGACCTTCGCCAGCACCTTGCTGAGCCGCTATTTTGCGGAGAAGGAAGCCGCTAAGAGCCTGAATTCTGGTGCTTCGCCTGCGGTGACGTTGGGCACCAAGGACGCTGAGAAAGTTAGCGGTACTGGCTTCTAGGCAGTCCCGCTCGAGCGGGGGCTGAACGGGAAAGCGGTGAGGGCGATCGCCCCTCCTCCGGTTCCCGATCACCATATCCGCCACCCCAAAAAAGCCCGATTCTGCATGAGCCATGCTCGTCCAGAATCGGGCTTTTTCGCACAGAAGCAGAACAGAGATTTACACCGTGGTCACTTGCTTCAGGTGTGCCGCCAGGCGAATCGCCATCGCCGCCAGCGTCAGGGTCGGGTTAGCCGCTGGAGATGACGGAAATACCGACAGATCGCAGGCATAGAGGTTGTCGTAGGCCAGGAATTTGAGGTTGGTATCCACCACGCCATTGTTCAGCGCTGCACCATCGGGTGCTTCCCCACTCATGCGCAGCGTGCCGACCTCATGGGCAACGCCGCCCAGACCGGCAGGCTTCAGGCTGAGGTCGTTGCCCACTAGCGGCTGGCCGCCCAGCGCGGCGATCAGCTGATCTTTGAGCCGATTCATCTCGGTAAACAGCGCCCCATCCAGCGGACAAGGCTGCATCTGCACCACGGGCTTGACGTAGGACGGGCCAAGCTGCTGCACCGTGTTTTGCTCCACCAGCGGCGCATCCAGCAAAAACACAATTTCGCACAGCATGACGTTGCCCCGCTCGCGCCGATGCCGCTCCAGCAGTTCCAAATCCACATAGCGCCCCTGGTTAAAGTCCGCGCCAAACTCCAGCACGATGTTGAACGGATTCGGCCCTTCGCGATATTGACACAGCACCTTGCTCGACGAGGTGGGGTCGTAGAGTTCTGCTGTGGCAGGCAGAATAAAATGCGTAAAGAAAATTGGG
>RFIF01000284.1 GCA_003695655.1 Cyanobacteria bacterium J069 | reverse complement strand
GTGCTGCTGCTGCCGATTCGGGAGCCGCGTGACGAGCGATCGCCGGTCAATCAAACGCCGAACCCCCGCCCCCGCACCGAAAACTTTTGGTTGCAGCTTGCCCAGCCTCCAGTGCGCACGCCGGCCCTCGTGCTGCTGCTGGTGGGGCTGGCCTTTGGGGCGCTGACGACGTTTGTGCCGCTGCTGGTGGCAGAGTCGGGCGTGGCGTTTAACGTGGGACTGCTGTATACGGCGGCGGCGATCGCCAGCTTTACGATTCGTCTGCCCGTAGGCCGCGCATCCGACTATTACGGTCGCGGGCCGTTTATTAGCTTTAGTCTGGTTTTGTATAGCCTGTCGATGGTGGTGCTGTGGCAGGCTGGCAGCACATTGCAGTTTCTGATGGGTGGCTTTTTGGAAGGGGCCGGCGCGGGCATCCTGATTCCCATGATGGCGGCGCTGATGGCGGATCGCTCGCTACCCAACGAGCGCGGGCGCATGTTTAGCCTGTGCATGGTCGGGTTTGATTTGGGAATTGCCCTGGCGGGGCCGCTGCTAGGAGCAGTTGCAGCCCAGGTGGGATTTCGCGCGATTTTTGGCTGGTCGGCCGTGCTCACAGCGATCGCCCTGCTGATCTTCCTGGCATTCTCGTCCAAAGACACGCCGCACTCGCTGCGATTTGCGCTGGGTCGCGGGGGCGATGTCTACGCAGTAGATTCCACGCTGTAGATTCCACGCTGTAGATTCCACAGGTTCGCTAGCACACACCTGCTGGCAAGCTGAAAAGGATAGGCTAATGAGGTTTTTGGAGACGGCTTTGCGCCTTCGCTCCCAAGACTGATAGCCAGGGGAACGTGACGTGAATAGACTACTTCGCTCCCAAGACTGATAGCCAGGGGAACGTGACGTGAATAGACTACTAGGGACTGTCATCCATTGTCGGCAAAGCATGAGGCTGCAAGGGTTTTAGCCCCTAGCCTAATTTGCTGGGGTGGGCGATCGTGTCGATTCCTCAAGGGATCTGAGGTGAATGGATGACGCGCCCTGGCAATTCAGCCGGTAGATCACGGCTCAACTATTCACTCACAGCCACTCACAGCCACTTACAGCGAGGGTTTATGAAGGGATTGCAAGGAAAGACGGCTCTGGTGACGGGGGCATCCTCTGGCATTGGGCAGGCGATCGCCATTCGCCTGGCACAGGAGGGCTGCAATGTAGCAATCAACTATCGCAGCAGTCCAGAAGCCGCCCAAGAGACGCAAGATCAAGCCATGCAGAAAGCTTGTGATGGCATTGAAGCCTGCGGCGTGCGATCGCTGTTGGTGCAGGGCGATGTTTCCCAAGAAGCCGATATTCGCCAGATCATCGCCGACACGATTGACAAACTGGGCAGCCTCGACATTTTGATCAACAATGCGGGCATTCAGGCCGAGAAACCCTCCCATGAGGTGACAGCGGCAGACTTCGATCGCATTCTGGGCGTCAATCTGCGGGGGGCGTTTCTCTGTGCGCGCGAGTCGATTCAGCACTGGCTTGAGCGGGGGCAATCGGGCGTGATTATCAATATTTCCAGCGTGCATGAGATCATTCCGCGTCCCCTCTACGTCACCTATTCCATCAGCAAAGGCGGCATGGAAAACATGACCAAAACCCTGGCGCTAGAGTATGCGGCGCAGGGCATTCGGGTGAATGCGATCGCCCCTGGAGCCACCGTTACGCCGATCAACGATGCCTGGACAGAAGACCCCGAAAAGCGTGCCCAGGTTGAGAGTCATATTCCCATGGGGCGGGCGGGCACCTCCGAGGAAATGGCCGCCGCTGTGGCGTTTCTGGCATCCGACGAAGCCGCCTACATTACCGGGCAAACGCTCTTTATTGATGGTGGTTTAACGCTGTATGCCGATTTTCGAGAAGCCTGGTCAGCTTAGTGAGGGGTTGGGGGTTGGGGGTTAGGAGTTAGGAGTTATTGCGCTGCCACTTTGTCGCTTTTACCTTGTCGCCTTTATATCCCTGCTATAAATCCTAAAATCCAGAATCTAAAACCCAATCTAAAACGCCCAAATGAGATAACAATCCCATGAATTTAACTGCGATCGCTGTGCAACACGTCCTCTCTGCCCGCGCCCGGTTGGGAGAGTGCCCGCTGTGGGACAGTGAGACTCAGGTGCTTTATTGGGTGGATGTTTATAACCATCGAGTGCATCAGTTTGACCCGGCGACGGGGCGCGATCGCTTTTTTGAAGTCGGCGATGTGGTCAGCGCGATCGCCCTGACGGTTGGCCCGCAGCTCCTGATTGCTATTGGCAACCGGCTGGCGCTGCTAGATCCCCAGTCGGGCACCCAGCAAACCCTCTATACCGCCGAGTTTGACTGTCCAGGCACTCGCTTCAACGATGGCAAGTGTGACGCTCAGGGTCGTTTTTGGATTGGGTCGATTAGCCCAGAACCGGGACAAGCCGCTCTGTATCGCTATGACCCAGACGGCTCCTGGCACACAATGGAAACGGGTTTAACCATCTCCAACGGGCTGGGCTGGAATCCGGCAGGCGATACCTTTTACCTGACAGATTCGCCCCGGCGGAAAATTTTTGCCTACACCTTCGACGGCGCAACGGGGGCGATTGGCGATCGCCGCGTGCTGGTGGATCTGGGCGAGGAAGCCGTAGAACCGGATGGATTGGCGATCGACACCCAGGGCAATCTCTGGTCGGCGCTATGGGACGGCTGGTGTGTCGTGCAGTTTGATGCCACCGGTCAGGCGTTACAGCGAATCTCGCTGCCCGTCCAGCGCCCGACCTGCCCAATCTTTGGTGGGGCCGCGCTGACAGATCTGTACATCACGTCCGCTTCGGTGGGGCTGAGTCAAGCCGAAATTCAGGCGGGCTTTTATGCCGGGGATTTGTTCTGCCTGCCGACCGATACGCCAGGACTGCCCGCCCATCGGTTTGGTGGGGCATAAGCTGGACAGAGGCGATCGCCGCCAGTTTTCCTAATGCAGCAAAGGCTTTAAACCGACTCCTAACCCCCAACCCCTAACCCCCCTCGCGTCAGCGTTGCGGAGCAACAACCCCTAATCCTCTCACTCGTAAAGTCGGGCAGGCTTTTCGTTAATATTCGCCTCAATGGGTTTCACTTTCTCGATGAATTCGATGAGCGTGTTGTAGTCGGGCGGGGCGGCACTGGGAATATAGCCGACCTGCTGGGCAATGTTGGGCAGCACTTCGCTCATGGCTTTTTGGATCACCGCCTGCTGATTGCGATCGATGGCGGGGCTGATCAGCACAGAGCCAGAGGGAATGCGTCGGCTGGCCCGCAGAATCCGAAACGTAGTGGGGCTGAACTGCGGTCGCAGTCGGTCAAATTCGTCCTTCGCCAATGCGCCCAGATCGGCTTCCTGATTGGCCAGCCATTCCATCACCATCGCGGGCGTAGAGGCGATCCGAACTTCTGACGGCGTGGTGCCGTAGAGTTCATACAGCGGCACATAGTAG
>RFIF01000283.1 GCA_003695655.1 Cyanobacteria bacterium J069 | reverse complement strand
GTGGCAGGGGTCAGGGGTCAGGGGTCAGGGGTCAGGGGTCAGGGAGCAGGGAACAAGGCTAAAGACGGCTCAATCAAGCTTGAAATCGACCTCATTAGAACCTCACAAGACCGACGCCGTTGAAACGACTTTTATAGATTCTGGATGATTTTTCGTGGGCTGCGCCCGCGAAAAATTATCCGACTGCGTAAGTCTTACCTCATTTGAAATAAATCAGCAGGTTCAGCCCTGGAATAGTGCGCGACAGCGTCCACAGCAGCAGTGCTGTATAAACCAGTCCAAAGCCCCACTGATACCAGACCAGCGTGGTAATTAGGCCTGGCAAATGTTCATCGCGCAGGCGAATGTCGTTGAACCCAAAACGCAGCAGGTTGTTGGCGCTGAGGTCGAGATAGTTGAGCCAGTTCCAGCGGCGATCCCACAGCAGCGGCGCGTAGCGTTCTCGAAACGGCTCATAGCGAGGAATCGTCGGCAGTCGCCCGATCAAAATTCGCAACTGGCGCAGCGTGCCCTCTTCCACAAAGTAGCTCACGTCCATTTGATCGTGAAACCGGCCGCCCCGATAGAGCAAAAACAGCAGCGTTGCAGGCACCGGAATGGTGACGATGCCCAGACAGGCCAGCGTGAGCCAAGGCGACTCGGCTAGACGAAACACGGTGGAGAGGCCGATGGTGGTCAACAGCCCCGTGCTGCTGAGCATCCAGACCGCTTCGCTGGGCGTGGGCAGAATTGGCTGGGGATGGAGCCGCCGCGCCCGATCGACCAGCCAAAACACCAGGGCAAAATAGGCAACGGCAATTAGCCCGACGCCAAAGGCGAGTCCTGAGCTGGTGCCATAGCGCGTCAGCGTCAGCAGCAGCGCCAGCCAGACCCAGTTCAGCGCGGCGCTGAGCCAGCCAAACAGGGAGCGGGGAGTGCTGGCAATGACGCGATCGCGCACTTTGACGTAAGTGGCCAGGTCGATGTCGTCTAGCTTGAGCAGATCGCTGAGGCTGCTGAAGGAGTGCTGGGCGCGGCTGAGGGCGATCGCCCCGGCCTGCTTTGCGGAAAAGCCGACCTGCTGAAGCTGCGCCTGGGAGTCCGTGTTGAGGTTGACGCCCCAAAGCGATCGCTCGATTTGGCGCGATCGCAGCCGCTGTGCCAGATAGCCGATCTGGTTGGCGTCGGCAATTTGCTCCAGCGATCGAAAGTTGCGCACCAGGTTTCGCAAAATCGTCTCGTTGCCTTGCAGCGTCGGCACGGAAATGGCCCGCCCAATCTGTCCGGGGCTGCCCAGGATTTTGGCGCGATCGGGGTTAAATTGCAGCCCGGCCACGTTGAGATAGGCCCCCGGCGCAAAGCTGGCATCGCCAAAGTCGGTCTGTGCCTGAATGACTGCGCCCCGCAGGTTGACTGGCCGCGCAAACTGCACCTCGCGGAAGGTTACGGCTTGATCAAACACGGCATCCGAGAGAAATAGCGACTGCCCAAACTGGCTCTGGTTAAACACAACAGCCGCCTCCCAGCGGGTTTGGGCAAAGTCGGCGTTGCCCTGCCAGCGCACCCGGCTAAAGTTGGCCACCTGTTGAAAAGTAGCGCGGTTGAAGTTGGCCGCGGCCTGAAACTCGCTGCTTTGAAAATTGGCCGTAGCCTGGAAGCGCGATCGCCCAAACGCCGCCCGCTCGAAGAAAATAACGCTGCGAAACCGCGCCTCTTGCCGAAACAGCGCATCGGCAAAGCTGGCGGGCCGGCTAAAGCGCGCGTCTGACCAGTCGGCTTCTTGGGTAAAGTCCGTCCCAGCGGTGTCTACTTTGCTCAGGAAAAACGTGTTGCTAAAATCCGCGACGCCCTCAATCCGAGTCTGAGCCAACAGCAGCGGCCCGCGCAGCACCGTCAGCTTTAGCACGGGTGGCGGTTCCTGGGTCAGCAGCGATCGCGACAGTTGGCTGAGTTGGGTGATGCGGCGGCGATCGCGTCTGAGTTGCGCCAGTTCATCTTCGGTCAGCAGGTCGGGCAGTTCATCGCCAAAGACCGGAGCCTGCAAGCCGATTTGGGCGATGTCCAATTTTCCCTGAATCAGGCTGTTGCTAAAGTCGAGTCCGAGGGGAGTGGGCGATCGCTGCAACGCTGCCTGCACCAGCCGATAAAACTGATCGCGAAAGGCGACGTTTTCCGGCCGCAGGTCGATGATCACGCGCCGCAGGTCGATCGCCGCGCCATCCTCTAGCAACATGGGCTTTTTGAGCCGCTGCTGCAATAGCTCCAGGGTCAACGGCAACCGTTCTAGCGTGGGCGGGGCTGCCTGCGCAGACTGCACCATTCCCAACCAGCCCAGCAGCATGATCACCAGCACCAACGCCCAGAACCGCTGCCGCCAGCCTACACCTGCCAACCGCCGCCCCCATTGCCCACCCAGCCGCGCCTCAGCGTTTCGACCGACCACTACTCACCCGCAATATTCACCACGAAACTAAGCCATCCGCTTCGTGCTTGCATCATCCCACACTCCGCAGCAGCTCGTTAGTCCAGCCGCACTGCCGGACTCGGCGGCGTTCCCCGTTTCTCGCCTTTCGCCAAAATTACCAGCACTTTGTCGATATCCCGCACTTTAATCGCCCGCACCGCCGTCAGCAGCGCCCGAATCAACGCCACTTCATCGTCCGACAAAACAACCATTTGCCCATGCTCCATGGTTAGTGTTTATCAAGTCTCTGCATTATTGCACAAAAGCAAATAAACAAATAAACAAATGTACATTGACGTATATTGCCCTATGACAGAATTGCAATATTGTTTGTCTGTCTTCGCAATGGTCAAGGTCAAGGCTGTTCAGTTTAGAGCGCAGGTTCCTCAGGATATTGATTTCCTGATTCGGGCGATCGCCCCCTTCAAAAACGCAGGGAAAGACTGGACGCTCAGCGATATTGCGGTGGAAGCCCTGACGGAGTGGCTGCAAAAACCAGAAAATCGTGAGTTGGTAGAGGCGCACAACATTCTGGAGGGACTAGAGCGCAGAGGCTTGACCAGTAATATTTTTTGAACTCATTCGAGGGAACAATGCTTGCAAGCTGAGTCCGAAACTCGCTTGATGCCTGCGAAATGAGAAACTCTTAACCGCGATAGCATAGGCGTAAGTGCCACCCAGCCTTTCTTCCATGACGACTGCGATCGCCCCGCCATCGATAGATCAGTGCATTGTGCTTCCGGGGCGCACCTGGAAACAGTTCAAGCTGATTCAAGAAGGGTTCGAGAACTCGTCAGGGGTCAAGCTGTTCTACTTCAACGGCACGATTGAGATTCTGATGCCAGGGCGCGACCACGAACTCTTCAAAAGCCTGATTGCGCTGCTGCTCGGCATTTTCTTTGAAGAAAATGGAATTGAATTTGAACCGACTGGCTCCATGACCCAGGAACGGGAAGGAGTCGCGTCTGTGCAGGCTGATGAATCGTATTGCATTGGCGTCTCCAAGCCCGTTCCCGACTTGTGTGTTGAGGTGGTGTTTACGAGCGGTGGGATCAGTAAATTGCAGCGCTACCAGACCTTAGAAGTGCCAGAGGTGTGGTTTTGGGAAGATGGAGCCTTTTCCCTATATCGGCTGCGAAGCGATGGATATGAGCCAATCAGTCGCAGCGAAATTCCCGAACTGAGTCGCCTCGACATCTTGCTCTTGAGCCGCTGTGTGCTGCTGGGACAAACATCCCGATTGCAGGCGATGCGGGAGTTTCGCCAGGGCGTGAGGGCGATCGCGTAGCGTGTTGCGGCGTTGCAACGATGCAGGGCGATCGCTACCTGAGTAAAGCCGAAGCCGAACGGCAGCGACGAGAACAACTGGAAGAATTTTTGCGATCGCACGGCTTTGATCCAGATCAGTTGCCACCTGGCCCATTGCCCGAAGCATAGGGACGAATGGTTTGGGAGTTTGGCAGGGCATCGCTTCAGCAAAAACCAACCCCTAACCCCCAACCCCTAACGCCGCCAGCAGCGCCTGCGTGGCCTGCGTCGGCTGCTGTGCCTGCATAATCGCCCGCACCACGGCAACCTGGGTTGCGCCCGCGGCCATCACCTCGCCCAGGTTTTCGGCATCGATGCCGCCAATGGCGAACCAGGGCACGGGAGAATTGGCGGCGGCATAGCGCACGTAGTCCAGCCCGGCGGCGGCTTTACCCGCTTTGGTGGGCGTGGCATAGACCGGGCCGACGCCGATATAGTCTGCGCCTTCGCTGAGGGCACGCTGCATTTCGTCGGGGTTGGTGGTGGAGCGGCCGACGATGCGGTTTGTGCCCAAGATTTGCCGTGCCAGGGCGATGGGAATGTCCTGCTGGCCGAGATGCACGCCGTCGGCATCCACCGCCAGGGCAATATCTACCCGGTCATTCACCAAAAACAGCGCATCATAGCGGTGGCAGAGGTGGCAGAGCTTTTCGGCAAGCTGAAGCCGGGTCGGGTCTTCGGCATTCTTGTCGCGATATTGCACCAGACTCAGTCCGCCCTGGAGCGCCGCTTCCACGATGGGCAGCAGGTGCTCATGGGGCGAGGTGACGAGGTAGAGGGGCGATCGCCGTAATTTCTGCATCAAAGCATAGCGCGATCGCCCCAGCAGCTTGCTTTCCAGCGTGTAGACCCGGTAGCGAATCTGCTTGCAGGCGGCGGCCATGTCGGGTCGGTCGAGCTTGCCATATTCCTCCAGCACCCGCAGCGCCTCCTGCACGCGGCACAGATTGGCTTGCAGCAGCGCGTCGAGGCTCGGACGCTCCATTTCGGCGGCGTGGGTGAGGGCGGTGCCAGGGTCGCCGGGAGTATCGCGGGCGGCGCGCAGGTCGGCGGTGTGCCACTGGGCGATCGCCTGGCGCAGGTCTTTGCAGTCGGTGGTCAGCGCGGCGTCGTTCAGCCCAAACCGACACCATTCCTCGATGATTCGCAACCCTTCGCGGGCCCGGTCGAGGTTGGCATCCAGAATGCGATGAATGGCTGGGGTGGAGCGATCGGTTCGGGAATTCATGGGGCTGTCTCTGCTGCCGCTAAATGACGCTGAAAAAAATGTCTAGAAAATGTCCAGAAATAATGCCAGAAAGGGGGAGATTTGGCGTCACGAAATCGACAGTGATCGTAACGAATTTGGGGCATGAAGGCAAAGGGATTTGGGGTTTTAGATTTTGGATTTTGGCTTGGGCAGAGGGGTGAATCGCCGGGTGTGGAATGAGTTTAGGGCTTAGGGAAAGGACGGATTTGGGCAAGTAGAATTGTGGGGGCGATCGCCCCAAACCGCCTCTGAATAGACAGAGCCGCAGCTTTTTTCACCTAAAAAGTGAGCAAAACTTTGCAGATTCGCTAGTATAAATGGCTGAATTTCTCATACTAAATCCACGTCAGAATTCCAGATTTTTGGAGAGGGCAGCTATGGCTCTGTTGAAATGGATAACGTCGCCGGCCAGGCCGCAGGTTCGACCATGGGGACAACTAAGCACCCTGGCATGGCTAAGCGTGGCGCTGCTGGGTGCAGCCGGATTCGCGGGAGCAGCCCAGGCCAATGAACCCGTTGTCCAAACGGCGGCATCTCAACTGGTGTTTGTGCATCCGGTGCTGGGCAACGACGCTAGTGGCGACGGGTCGCCGCGATCGCCCTTTCGCACGATTACCCGCGCCGCCCAGTCCGTCTCGCCCAATACCGTGATTCTGCTGGCAGCGGGCACCTACGCAGCGGCCAACGGCGAACAGTTTCCGATTCTGCTGCCGCCAGGGGTGGCGGTGCAGGCAGACCCCAGCACGGGCGGCGAGGGCGTGGTGATTCAAGGACAGATCGCCCAGGGTGGCGGTGGGGTCAGTCCGGCTGCGCCAGAGCTGGCTCCGATTCCCCGTCATCCGTCTACCGCGGTCACTCCCTCTACCGCCGCCGCCCCGGCCTCGCGCACCACGATCAGTGCGGAGGTGGTCGATGAACCGTCAGCCGTGCCCTTTCCCTTTGCGGCGGAGGGCGCTGGGTTTGTGCCGATCATGCCGACGGGCGACTTCCCCGCTTCTAGCGGGTTGAACACTCGACGCAGCGCGGCCGGCCGCACCTTTGGGCAGGCGGCTGGACGGCGATTCCGAGACGGATCGCTTCGCGAATCGCCCACTTCCAGCGTCCAGCCGCCTGTTCCGGCTGCGGCCCAGCCTGTGTCGCAGCCGATTCCCGTGCAGGGGATTCCCATTTCCGTCTCGCCGCCCGCGTCGGTAGGCAGCGTGGGCAGCCAGTCCCAGGTTGGGGTTGCGCCCGACGGGTTGCCATACCAGCCCATCTCTTCGACAACCTTTGCGGCTCCGGCAGCACCCGTGCGGCGGCCAGTGGTGCAGCGGGCGTTTCGCCCCTTGCCGCAGCGGTCTTCGCTGGGGGGCGCGGTGGCGCTGTCGCCGACTCGCCAGGAGCCAGTCGCCAGCTTCCAGGGGGCGATCGAAATTCCAGTGCCGCCGCCCGAGCGGTCTGGCTCTGCGCCAGTGCGCCGACCTGCGTCTGATCTGCGGTACGAGCGTCCGGTTGTGGCTCGGCGATCGCCCGTTGCGGCCCAGCCCGCGTCCCAGTATTCCCAGTACACGCTGCTGCCTGTGCCCGACCCCAACGCCCCCATCGGCAACGTTAGCGGCGTGCCCAGCGTGCCTGTGTCTGGCGTGCGGCCGCGTCCCACGACACCCGTCGCCAGCCGTGCCAGCGAGCTGGGTTTACGCTATCGAGTGGTAGTGCGAGCGGCGGATGCGGCACTGCAAGACCGCGTGCTGAGCGTGTTTCCGGGGGCATTTTTGACCTACGATCGCCGCCAGTCGGTGGTGATGCAGGTGGGCGCGTTTAATGACGAGGCCAATGCCCAGGAAGTGGTGGATATCCTGCGGCAGAACGGCATCCGCGCCCAGGTGGAGCGGGTGGATTAGGGGTTGGGGGTTGGGGGTTGGGGGTTAGGGAATCGCCAAGGCC
>RFIF01000282.1 GCA_003695655.1 Cyanobacteria bacterium J069 | reverse complement strand
CCCCAACAATGCTGCCCGCCCCCCCCCGCACGCCATCCAGCACGATCGCCCCGATGCCGATCAGACAACCCTGCTCCACATGGGCACTGTGAATCACCGCTCGATGCCCAACCGTTACGTAGTCCTCCAGCACCGTCGGCTGTCCCGGATCGCCGTGCAAAATTGCGCCATCTTGAATATTGGTGCAGCGCCCAATCCGAATCTGCTCCACATCGCCGCGCACCACCGCGCCATACCAAACGCTGGCACCTTCACCCAATTCAACCCAGCCCATGACTGTGGCATTTGAGGCCACAAAGGCAGCTTTAGAGCAATCTGGCAGGGGCCAGGGCAATGTGTGGTTTGGCTGTGAATTTTCCGTAAAACCCGTAGACAAGCTGTAAACTCCGGTCAAGTTTCTTAAGATTGCTGGTGATTCGCACCCTTACTCCTAGCGAATACCCGTAGAATTGTTTCTAGCCTGTGCTTAGAAACAGCCCCAGAGAAACCCAAAGTTATAATAGAGCCTTGCTGATGCTAGATGGAGACTACGCGGGTCGCGATTTCATGATGAACCCAGCCCTACAGTACCCAATCTTCGGCCCGGAGATTCAGTGTCCCCACTGTCGTCAGACAATTCCGGCATTGACCCTGACCGATACCTATCTATGCCAGCGCCACGGAGCTTTTGAGGCAAATCCGAAAACGGGTGAACTGATCCACCTCCAGTCTGGGCGGCACTGGCGACAGTGGGACAACGAATGGTATCGCCAGCATACCCACCCCGACGGCATCCGGTTTGAAATTCATGAAGCGCTCGATCGCCTCTATACCCAGGGCTATCGGGCTACCCGCGTGATTATTGCCCGCCGCTATCAAGACCTGATCAGCACCTATCTCGATCGCAGCGCCCCCTGGCGAGGACAGGCAGACTCCACCGCCCGTCCCCGACTCTATGGGCTACCTGTGGAGTTTAGCCCCGACCCCAAGGAAGCACCCTGCTGGGACGTGATCAATTTTGACCTGGAGAAAGAACCGGGTGCGCCTGTACGGTATCCCTATTTCCGCCTGTTTGAATGATGAGGAGCAGGGGAGATGGTGCGATCATGAGACAAGTAGCAAGTAGCCTGTCCCCTGAAACCTGACCCCTAACATGCATCACGCTTCGATTCGTACGGCGGATATCTTTCGGGCGATCGCCTTTTACGAGCGGCTAGGGTTTACGGTGTGCGAACGGTTTACCGCAGGCATCACGCTGGGCTGCTGGATGGAGGGACTGGGCGGACGCATTGAGCTGTTGCAGGTGCCACAGCCTCGGGCCGCTGCCGATGCCTTTGGCGACGAGCATTACACGGGCTACTATCACCTGTCGTTTGACCTGACTGATACGGTTGAGAGTTTACCCGACTGGCTAGAAGCCTTACAGCAGGACTTTGCAAAGGGCGCAGCGGCAGATCAAGGTGATGTCCTGACGGTGTTGCTAGAGCCGACGCAACAGATGATTGGCGATCGCATTTATGAAGTCGCCTTCGTGGCTGACGCAGACGGACTGCCGCTGGAGTTTATTAGAGTGCTGGGAGAGCGGGCGGGGCCATAGTCTCCGCCCAGATCCACCTGGGGACAGCTATCCGAGTTCATGCGTAAATAGCGGCTGCACTCGTCGGGCGTGAGCTGTCGCAGCGTGCGATCGCGCGCCAGCTTGAGCAGCGTTTCCCACTTGGCTGCCCAGAGGTATAGTCTGCCGTTGCTGCCCAGCGTTGCCACATATTGTCCGTCAGGGCTAAACAGCACTCGTTGAATCGCTACGGACGGATCACCACTGGGGCGCAACTGGGCTTGCTCGGTTCCGGTTTGCGCGTTCCAAAGGCGAGCCGTACCGTCACTGCCTGCGGTCGCCAGCGATCGCCCATCAGGGCTGAACTGAGCATCGAGCACTGCCCCCTGGTGTCCACTCAAAACAATGCGGGGGTCGCCCGTCAGTGCGTCAGAAATTCGCACCTTGCCGTCGCGGGTGGTGGTGACGATACTCTGCCCATCGGGGCTAAAGCTGGCGCTGGTTAGGGGGGCGGTATGCGTCAGCGCTATTTGTCGGCGGCCGCTCTTGGCATCCCAAAGAATTGTGGTGCGGTCTTCGCCAGCCGTCACAATGCGCTGGCTGTCAAGGCTAAATCGGGCGCTGGCGATCGCCCCTTGATGTCCCTTCAGCTCCGCCACCAGGCTGCCCGACTCAACGTTCCACAAACGCACCTTGTGATCACTGCCAACACCCAACAGCAGCCGATGATCTGGACTAAACGCTAGCTGCTGGATAACAACGGTGGACTGGGGTGCCTTGGCTGACGGGTCAGGAGAACCAGAGCCAACCGCAAACCGATGCAGGCGCGAGGTCGCATCTGGCTCTGGCCGCAGGGGGGCATCCGCAGACTGCACCCGGCGAATCTCGACCTGCCCTTCTGGCGTGGCGATCGCCATCAGATGCCCATCCGCGCTCAGTGAGAAACTGGTCAGCCCATTCCCGGTGCCCACTTGAGTAATTTGCTCTGAGCGATTCCGGTGTTTTTGAAACCGGGACAAAATCTGCTGACTGGCATCGCCTGGGATGCCCTGAGGCTGGACAGGTTCTACATCACTGGCCCCCGCCTGAACATGAGGATTCCCGGCGATCGCAACAGGCGACCCCGGGCCACTTGAATTCGGCGATGAACCACCCGATTCAGGCTTAAAGCTGGCATCAGCCGCCGCTCGGTCAGGTGGCAACCAAGTTTTTAGATACTGCCAGAGGATCTGGGGATTGAGCCGATGAAAATGCAGCGATGGGGGGATCTCCTGTGCCAGTGTTTCCACATAGGGAGCCGTTGAGTCTTCCGCATAAAAGTCCCAGTTCCGCAGAGCACCCTCAGCCGTAACCAGCGCCAATCCTGCGGTTGCTGGCAGAAGAACTGAGTCAATTGGCCCCGCCGAATTAGCAGGCACCGTAGACGCTGCTTCTGGCGTAGCGTGGGAGAGTTCGGCCTGCGCTGGCGGATTCGAGGGTCTACGAGTGATAGACAGCAAAGCGTCACTGCCCACTGGGAATGCAGATTTGCGGCCGCTGCCGCGCTCATCATGTGAGGCGACAGTCGCCACGGCAGCGACCTCTGCACTCGGTAAAAAGGCTAGCCAGGAGAGGGTGCCTTCTGGCAGCGCAATGCTGGGTAGTTCGCCGCCTGCCTCCGCTGCCCACAGATGCACGTTGCCTGCCTCATCCCCGGTGGCGATGTGGGTGCCAGCAGGGCTGAAGTGGAGGCTGGTAACAGCGCCCTCGGGATTTTGCAACAGCGCCAGGAGTTGCCCCGTTTGCGTGTTCCAGAGATGCGCGCTGGAACCACTGGCAGCCGCCAGCAGATGTCCCTGTGGGCTGAAGGCGATCGCCCCGATTAACGGCTGCAACGATTGCGACTGTCCAACTGCTAACTCTGCACGTACTTGCTGCGTCCGCAAATCCCACAGACGGATGGGCTGCCCTGGAGACACGGCTGCCAGCATGGTTTCGTCAGGGCTGAATTGGAGCTGACGCAACGGCGGCGAAGGCTGAGAAAGCTGCGTGGTTGTCGCCAGGGCCATTTCCAGACTGCCCGTTTGGGCGTTCCACAGCCGCGCTATACCGTCTGCCCCGGCGGTGGCAATCCACTTGCCACTGGGGCTATAGGTGGCGTAGAGAATGCCGCCCGTATAGGGCAACGTCAATTGCTGTCGCAGGTCGATGTGATCGATCAGCGTGACCGTTGCAGAAAGATCAGCGGGGGCAGACGGCGAGTTGGGATCGGCGGCCAGCGGCGAGGGCACTGGCGGAGCATCAGCAATTTGCCAGGTCTGGACGGTGCCTGATTGTCCAGCAATGAGGATCGAGCGCTGGTCTGGGCTGAACTGAAGCGTCTGGATCGGCCAATCTTGAGTCAGTTGGGCTGCCAGCCGCCCCGTATCCGCCCGCCATAGGGAGAGCGTGCGATCGCCCACGGCAACGGTCCACGCACCATCTGGGCTAAAGCGCAGCTGGGTAGCGGGCTGGGGCAGGTCAACCGACTGGGCGACTCGTCCAGATTCCACATCCCACAGGTGAAATTGTGCTGCACCTCGGGCGATCGCCGCCAGCCGCGATCCATCCGGGCTAAAGGCAATTTGGGTAATATCTGCCCTGGGCCCAGCAGGCCAGCCCAACACCCGCAATGGCGCTGCGGTCGTGTCGGCATAAATCACCTGATCGGTGCCTGCCCAAAGGTGAATCGTACCGTCTGCGCCAGCGGTCGCCAGGTAGCGGCGATCAGGGCTAAAGGCCATCTGCCGGATTGCCCCCCGATGTCCTGGCAGCCAGATCTGGAGCCTCAAATCTTGTAAAGCCGCCCGCAGACTCGATTCTGCTTCATAGGTTTCGCCCTGGGCGGCTGCCAGCCGGCTGACCACCAGCGCCGCCATCGCGTCTCGGTCTGGCTCTTGGAGAATCGACTGGGCGATCGCCGCTCGGGCCCGCGAGGTGGCCACCATGGTCTGGTAGTCCTTTTCGGCCTGGGTTTTTACCGTGGTACGATATTGCCCCAGCGATAGCGCCACGGCGATCGCCAGTGCTGAGGGAACGGAAACCCTCACCCAAAGGGCCTTGCGGCGGGCACGATGATTTTCTGCACAACTGACGCTAAGAAACTCCTGAGCCAGCACCGAGAGGTCTTGCGGGTAAGATTTGAGGAAGCTGATAGCGTCCTGGAGGCGATCGCTGCCCAGCAAATATTCCCGGCCGGCGGGTTTGCCCAGTGCGGCCCACTCCAGCGCCGCCTGCTCAATCCGCCGCTGGCGGCGCAGCATTTCCCGGCTCTCGTCGAGCCAGCCCCGCAACAGCCCCCAGTTGCGAATCAGGGCCTCATGCACCACATCCAGCAATTCCGCAGACCGTCCGGCATGGCCCACTCCTTCACCCCGATCTGCCTCACCGCCTCGGCTGGTAACGACCAGCTTGCTGGCCACCAGCTTTTCCAGCGTGCGCTCGATCAAGGCTTTGGGAAAGGCTGGACTAATCAGCTCGATCTTGGAAGCCCGTCGGCGGGTATCCTCTGTGCCCTCTCCCAGGCGGGTCAGCGCCAGAAAAATCCGTCGAGCCGCAACTTGCTCATCTGGTTCCAGGCTGTTGTAGATTTCGGTGGCGCGCTTTTGCAAGGTGCCACGGACACCGCCCAGCTCCGTGTAGGCATTCAACGTTAGTTTGGAGGGAGCACCCTGGGGCGATTCGCAAAGCGATCCCTGCGGGAATCGCTCCCGCTTTTCCCACAGTTCCAGCAGTGTATATTGCAGCAGCGGCAGTTCTCCGGGTGCGCCGATCACGTCCAGCAGCATGGTGTACACCAGGTTTGGCTCACAGATAATCCCAGCCCGCTTGGCCGGCCGGACGATGGTGTTTTTGATCTGTTCGTAACTCATCGGCATCACTTTTAAGATCTGCCGCTTGATCTGAGCCGCCAACCCCTCGTAGCGCAGGCACTTGCCAAAAAAATCTGCCCGCAGCACTACGACAATGCTAAAACAGTCCTCCGACTGAGCCAGCGCACTGGTCAAACATTGAAAGAACTGCTGGCGCATTGCCTCTGCCTGAGAGCCGCAGCAGAGCGTGAAGACTTCCTCAAACTGGTCGATGATGAGCACCAAGCGAGGGCGAGGGCGGGACGACACACTGGAGGGGAGACTGGAAACTGCGCTCGAAGAGGGGCTGCTGGGCAAGCTGGCGCGGACAAGCCGCGCCAGACCGGTGCCGCCGCTCTGCAAAAAGGTTTCCGCCCGCTGGATTTGCTCGGCCCGCTCAATTTCGGGCGCATCGGGATCGACAAAGGCACTCGCCAGACTACGCATCGGGTGCTCGCCGGGGGTAATCAGCTTCAGCCGCCAGCGATCGCTG
>RFIF01000281.1 GCA_003695655.1 Cyanobacteria bacterium J069 | reverse complement strand
GTCTTACCCCACTGCTCAGGCTCACCGCCCCATCCCCACTGCGACCCAAGGCTCGACTCTGGCAGACGTGCTAGAGCGCGTGCTGGATAAGGGAATCGTGATTGCTGGAGATATCTCTGTCTCGGTCGGCTCCACGGAATTGCTCAGCATCCGCATCCGCCTGCTGATTTCCTCGGTCGATAAGGCGAAGGAAATCGGTATCAACTGGTGGGAAAGCGACCCCTTTCTCAGCAGCCAGTCGCAAAAACTGTTGGAAACAAATCAGCAGCTCGAAGCGCGGATTGCCAGCCTGGAATCGGAACTGCGATCGCTGCGACCAGCATAAGGTTGGGTAGGTTCCGACTAGTCTAGAAGAATTCGCCTGGCGCAATGCGCTAGGCGAGTTTTTGCGCGGTTAAGCAGTTGTTAGGTTTGCATGGTTACATGTTTGCGCGGTTATTTTTTTTGCGCGATTGTGTTGATTTGAATTGATCTGGAATGTATTGATCTGAAACTTTGCGTCTGACTTATAACAATGTCCAGGGGCAATGTCCAGGGATGTGCCCAGGGATCGCCCAGGGATCGCCTAGGGATGTGCACAAGGGTCAACTTGATTTAAGCGATTTGACCTCAGCCTGTGGCAGGGCTAGGAGGTGAAGAGAAAAGCGCATTTATCCCTCATGCCTCACCTTTCATCCTTCCGGACGGCTCTAGCCAGCGATCGCAGAGTACTAAACGTCCTTTTACCAAAGACCGATAAAAGATCTGTCTTCAGAATCATCAATTCATTGGAACATCTGTCAATAGGTATTTAATCTTCTTAACCGACAAGGTGCTATTCTCCTCATGTGTGTGGAGTGATTTTTTGGAGTGCTAGGTTATGGTCGTTTCTCCTCTATGGTCGGAGTCGTCCCGCCTTGCTGACCGCGCCCCATTTAGCGGCAGGGCGGCTGATGATTTTTGGAGTCCGCTGGCGCTGCCCGCTGGCAAATTGTTTGGTACAGACGGAATTCGGGGTCATGCAGGAGACTTGCTGACGGCTCCACTGGCGTTTCAGGTGGGCTATTGGGCGGGACAGGTGCTGAAAACGACCGACTCCCGCCCGATGATTTTGGGACAAGACTCGCGCAACTCAAGCGATCGCCTCTCGGCAGCACTGTCGGCAGGCCTGGCTTCGGCAGGGCTGGAGGTGTGGAATTTGGGACTGTGTCCAACTCCGGCGGTAGCTTACCTGGCCAGCAAGATTGGGGCGACGGGCGGCGTGATGATTTCCGCCAGCCATAATCCACCAGAGGATAACGGCATCAAGTTTTTTAGCAGCAAAGGGGCGAAGCTGGCTCCGGTGCTGCAAGCCAGAATCGAAGAATTGCTGCGATCGGGCATCAGTGAGACAGCCGGGTCGGTTTCCCATGTGGGCTTGTGCAGCGATCGCCCTGAACTTCTCCAGGACTATGTTGCCTCGCTGCACCAGCCGTTTCAGCCGCAGGTCAGCCTGGCGGGTATGAAAATTGTGCTGGATTTGGCCTGGGGCGCAGCGGCTCGGCTCGGCGAAATGGTATTTCGTGATCTGGGTGCTGAGGTGATTTGCCTGCATGATATGCCCAATGGCGATCGCATCAATGTCAACTGCGGCTCGACCCATCTAGCTTCTCTGAAGGCAGCTGTCGTCGAACATCAAGCAGATATGGGCTTTGCCTTTGATGGCGACGCCGACCGGATGATGGCGGTGGACGGCAAGGGGCGCGTGATCGATGGTGACTACATCTTGTTCCTGTGGGGCAATGCGCTACGGCAGGCGGGACGGCTACCCGACGACACGCTGATTTCGACGGTGATGGCGAACCTGGGCTTTGAGCGGGCTTGGGAAGCGCAAGGCGGCACGCTGGTGCGGACGGCAGTCGGCGACCAATATGTTCATGCGGAGATGGTGAAGCGCGGCGCGATGCTGGGTGGCGAACAGTCGGGCCATGTCCTTTGCCCGCACTATTCGGTGTCGGGCGATGGCATGTTGACGGCGCTACACCTGGCGGCATTGGTGAAGCAGTCGGGCTTGTCGCTAGCGGAACTGCGCGATCAGAGTTTCCAAACCTATCCGCAACTGCTGCGGAACGTGCGCGTGGAAGACCGCGATCGCCGCCTGAACTGGCAGACCTGCGAACCGCTGCAACGGGCGATCGCCCTGGCCGAAGCCGACATGGGCGATCGCGGCCGCATCCTCGTCCGCGCATCAGGCACAGAACCCGTGATTCGCGTCATGGTAGAAGCGGCGAATGCTGACCTGGTAGAGCATTGGACAACACATTTGGTATCAATCGCGCAGCAGCATCTTGCAGGATAAATCAGTAAATACATCCTGGGGGTATTGGGCAGAGTGTTCAGAGGTCGGGAGTTAGGATTTGAAGAGCTATAACCCTAGCCCCCCTAACTCCCAACTCCTAGAAACTGGCACCTTTCCCTTAGAAAGAGGTATGGTCGAGATTGGCAGCCTCTCTCCTCAACCTGCCCCGTGATAGTCCGTTGAATCTCCAGTTGCTCATTTTGCTCATTGCGCCCCCCATTCTTGGCGGCATCATTGGCTATTTCACCAATGACATCGCCATTAAAATGCTATTTCGTCCCTATAAACCCATCTACATCGGCGGGCGGCGGCTGCCCTTCACGCCAGGGCTGATTCCGGCAAACCAGGAGCGCCTGGCTCAGCGCATTTCCAACGCCATCCTCGGATCGCTGCTAACGCCAGAGGAACTGCAAAATATTGCTCGGCGGCTGCTGCAACCAGAGCGCGTACAGGCGGCGATTCAGTGGCTCCTCTCGCTCACGCTGACCCAGATTCAGCAGGGCAACGAGCAGCGCACAGTCAAAATCGTTTCCAACATTTTGCATGATTTGGTGGGGCAGTCGCTGCCCCGCACGATCAAGGTGCTGGCGCGGCGCGAAGATTTTTTAGAAGCCCAGCTCAATCAGTTGTTTGACCAGGTGCTGCTGGAGTTTCAGTTTTCTCAGCCGCAGGCCGAGCAGCTTTCTAAGTGGATGCTGGACGCGGTGCTGCCGCCCAATGTGCTGCGCCAGGGGGCGATCGACTTTCTCACCGATCGTAACATTCAGGTCATCGACGAAAGCTTTCGGTCGAAAACCAGCGGCACCTACTGGGTGGTGGCTAATCTGTTTGGCGTGCGCAATGCGCTGGTACGGCTGCGGACACACTGCCTGGACGACCCCGACGCCAGCAATGCGGTGATTAAAGAACTGATTCGCACGCTGAATATTCAAGATCGACTGCGAGAAGTGCTGCAAAATCTGTCGCTGCAAAACCTGCCTGTGGCCACCGTGCGGCAACTGCGGCGGACGCTGCGCGACAATTTTCGCAACTATCTGCGCAATCAGGGCGAAGAATTGCTGCTGGGCCTGAGCAACTCCGTCGATTGGGAAAAGGTAGCGGCGCTGTTGGTGAATCGGCTGCGGGCATCGGAAGCCGTAAACAGCTCGCTAGAACCCGTGAGCAAGGAGTTGGCGCTGGTCTTGGAGCGCTATTTGGAACGGGATCTGGAGGCGATCGTCAAACAAGCGCTGCCGATTTTAAACCTGGAGCAGGTGATTATGGATCGCGTGAAGGCGACCTCGCCCCAAAACCTGGAGGCGGCGATCCAGGGCATTGTGAAAAGTGAACTCCAGGGCATTGTGAACCTGGGCGGGGTGCTGGGCGTGCTGGTGGGGCTGATGCAGACGGTGTTTGTGCTGTTGAGCCGGGGTTGATCTGGGGTTGATCTGGGATTGATCTGGGATTGATCTGGGATTGATCTGGGGCTCAGGGATTGCCGGGATTTGGATCTGCTGCGGGATTTTGCCCTTTGAAGCACTGTTCGCGCAACAGGCGATCGCCATTTGGGACAGACGCTCTCTCTTCTCTCTATAGATGGAGATAGATGATAGATGGAGATAGATGGAGCGCCTGTCGCCGCAGCTTGCGATAGCGCGTCCACATCGCGGCTGAGCACACTCGATACTGTGTCTGCCTTTTGCCTTTGGCATTGCCCCTGATATAGTATAGGTGCTCTAAACACTTGTACTGTAACCCCCAGGGCGATCGCCATGATTCGACTGCTGCACCTGTCGGATATTCACCTCGGCAGCGGCCTGCTGCACGGGCGCGTCAACCCAGAGACTGGCGCAAACACGCGACTGGAAGACTTTGGGCGATCGCTGGAACGGTGTATCGATCGGGCGATCGCCGAATCGGTTGACCTGGTTCTGTTTGGTGGCGATGCCTTTCCCGATGCCACGCCGCCGCCCAAGGTGCAGGAAATCTTTGCTCAGCAGTTTCGCCGCTTGGTGGATGCCCAGATTCCCACGGTGCTGCTGGTAGGCAATCATGACCAGCATACCCAGGGGCAGGGCGGCGCGAGTTTGTGCATTTATCGGACGCTGGGCGTGCCGGGTTTTGTGGTGGGCGATCGCCTGGAAACGCACCACATCTCCACCCGCAGCGGCGACGTGCAGGTGATCACCTTGCCCTGGCTGACGCGCTCCACCCTGCTCAGCCGTCCCGATACCGAAGGGCTATCTCTGGCAGATGTAGACCATCTGCTGATGGAGCGGCTGCGGGTAGCGCTAGAGGGCGAAATTCGGCGGCTCGATCCAGCGCTTCCCACCGTCCTGCTGGCGCACCTGATGACCGACACTGCCCGCTTTGGCGCAGAGCGTTTTCTGTCTGCCAGCAAGGGCTTCACCGTGCCCATGGCGCTGCTGGCGCGTCCCTGTTTTGACTATGTGGCACTGGGCCATGTGCACCGCCACCAGATTCTCTGCGATCAGCCGCCCGTGGTTTATCCTGGCAGCATTGAGCGGGTGGACTTTAGCGAAGAATCGGAAGATAAGGGCTATATGCTGGTGTCACTAGAGCGTGGCAAGGCAGCCGTGGAGTTTTGCCCGCTGCCCGTGCGCCCGTTTCAAACCATCAGCCTGGATTTAACGACGAACCCAGATCCGCAGGCGAAGCTCCTGAGCCAGCTTCAGAAAAATTTGATTGTCGATGCCGTCGTGCGACTGGTGTATCAAATCCTGCCAGAACAGGTAGAACAAATAGATCAAGCGGCACTGCACGAAGCGCTAGAACCCGCCCACACCTACAGCATTTATCCAGAAGTGCAAAGCCAGCTCGCCCGCCCGCGCCTGCCAGAACTGGGGGCAGGCAATGAGCTAGATCCTATGGAAGCCTTGAAAACTTACCTGGAGCATCACCCACACCTGAGCAGCCTGGCCGCCGACATGCTGGCTGCCGCGCAAAACCTGCTGGCAGGCGACTTGCGAAGTGATCTATCCTGGAATCGCCCTGGCGACCCCATTCTCAGCGATGCGCCGCCGGGAACCTGCGCAGCCGAACCGATCTCAGCAGCCCTTGAAGAACCAGCTAACGCTCAGCTCCGGCTACTGTAGTGGCACTTGAACGGCAACACATGAATCCTGAATCCTAACTCCTAATGCCTGACCCCTAATGCCTGACCCTTAAATTACCGCATTTGATACCAGTAATAGGTCGCCATCGGAATGACGGTCGCCGCAAAGAGCAGCCCAATCACCCAAACGGTGGCGTTGCTCTCGGCGGTTTCTTCGGGCGTGGCAAAGGTGCCCTCGGTCTGATCCACTTCAGCAATAACGGGCGGGCCAGGATCAGGATTGCCCGCCAGCACTGCCGATAGGCGAGTGGTCACGTCTAGGAATGCCTGGTTGTAGCGATCGCCCTGACGCAGAGGCACTGCGAGCGTTTCGTCCACCACGCTCGTCGCAATCTCATCGGTCAGCAAATCTTTGGCCGCCTCGCCCACATGAATAGCGCCATTATTGGTCACAGTGTCTAGCACCAGCAGCACTTGATTGGCCTGGTCTGCTGGCTCCGGAAACCACTGCTCGAACAGTTGGTCGGCAAAGCTCTGGATGGTTTCACCATAGTCCAATCGGTGAATCGTCACCAGACGCACATTGTTGCCCGTTTTCTTGGATAAGCTGCTCAGCGTGCCGCTGATGTTGCCTTCGTTCAAGCGGCTAAGAACATCCCCTTCGTCCACGATCCAGGTGTCATCTGTGGCTCGAACGACGGGCAGCTCATATACGCCTGTCGCCAATGCAGGGGCAGCCCCACTGACCCAGAGCCAGAGGCTTAACACCAGGGCGATCGCGCTCCCAACCCCTCTCAGCGGCGATGAAATCCGATTCACCAGCCCACCACTCAATTGCTTGAAGAAATGTGTCATTTCTGAAAATCCCAACCCTTCTTACAAAAATACACCAGGTTGGGGGGTGTGGGGAGTGATGGGGTGTTGGGG
>RFIF01000280.1 GCA_003695655.1 Cyanobacteria bacterium J069 | reverse complement strand
TCGCCCCTGAGCGGCGATCGCCTGACTATAGGGCCCCACCGGAGCCGGAGCCGCATCCGTCCGAATCACTTCCCGCATTTCATCCCCTCCTCGCTCTAGATTGATCGCAAAGATTTATCCCAACTTTGGCCGCAGCCCATGCTCTCGAAAATAGCGGTAGTCCCGCAAAATGCGGTCATGGTCAAAGCACAAATTATTCGGCATGTCCCAAATCTCAAACACACCCAGGTTTTTGGCATCATCCCCAGCCAACGGATCGCCCTTCGCCGTGGCCAAAAACACCACGCTCAGGGTATGCAGCCGGGGATCACGCTGGGGGTCAGAATAGACCTGGAACTGCTCCGTCAGCTTAATTTGCAGCCCCGTTTCCTCGGCAGCTTCGCGCTCAGCGGCCACCTCCACTGACTCGCCATAGTCCACAAATCCACCCGGCAGCGCCCAGCCAAAAGGCGGATTCAGCCGCTCGATTAGCACGATGGGTCGATAGGGGCGATCCATCAGTTCAATGATGATATCCACGGTGGGAATCGGATTCCGGTAGCTCACAGGCTGCAACGCTAGAGAATTTATAGGGAAACTTGAACAACACCAGACTTGCTAAGCAGCATAAAGCCTTTTGGAGCGCTCGAATACCCCATCAAATTTAGCGCGGTCAGCATGAACGGATTCCCGCCCTCAGCGGTAGCTTTGCAGCAGTTGCTTGACGGTTTTCAGTAGCTCTGGCGGGTGAAAAGGCTTGGTAATATAAGCATCTGCGCCTTGCTTCATGCCCCAATAGCGATCAAATTCTTCGCTTTTGGTCGAACAAATCAGCACCGGAATTTTTTGCGCGGTGGGGTCGTTTTTAATCCAGCGACAGAGTTCGTAGCCATTCATCTCCGGCATGATCAGGTCGGTAATGACCAGATCAGGCGCGTTGGATTGAATCATTGCTTTCGCCTCCAGCCCGTTTGTTGCCTCCATGACTCGCAGCCCGTTGCCTTGGAGCAATTCCAAAAGCATCTGCCGCAGCGTCTGGCTGTCGTCCACAATCAACACTGTTCTCATGATTTGTCTTGACTCCGGCTTGCTGGATGGGGTAGCTGGATGATTGGCAAATACCTCCAGAAGTATTCCCATTCTCTCCTAGAGAAGGCAGGAGTTACGCAGCTCGATGATTTTGCTAACAGCTAAGTGGGTGTGGGTAAGGTTCCGGGCTGGGGGATGACGGGCGATCGCCCTGCCCTAAGGCTCTGAAAGCAAGGCTGGGGAGCGACTTTGCCTGTTTATCCACCTGCTGGAAAAGTCGTCTGAGAATTGGACGCGGGCGATCGCCCCCAAATTGCCCACCAGAATCTCTAGGCTTCTTTTGGAAAGGGTCTCGATCGGTGGCATGATAAAGAATTAGGATTGCCTGACATACCTTAACAATTCCTCTCATCTGAGACGCTTTTAGCTTTTTGGATGCTTTTAGCGCTCTAGAAGGGGTGTAGGGTTGGGCTGCCGAATGCTGTGTTGAACTGCCGATATCTGAATTCAATTTAATTTGCAGGTATCTGAGCAATTTTTGGTAGTTCTAAAGGGTCGGGATGTCACTGTGCTGAGGGCGATGCTTGAGTCACGGTGCGGCCAGGTCTGTAGCTGCCTAAGTTTATATTGATGTTCTTGGATGGAAGGAGAACGATTTCTGTGCTTAAGAGATACGTCTGGCTAGTTGTGGGGATAGCTCTTTTTATCTTCCAGGTTGTCGGTGGGGCTGCGATCGCCGCTGAACTCGACGCTGCGACGCGCACGGTGCCTCTCAATGCGGCAGGAGACACGATCACGTTGACGCAAAAGCAGGTCGCCGATGGCAAGCGCCTGTTTAACTATGCCTGTGGTCAGTGTCATGTCGGCGGCGTCACCAAGACCGACCCGAACGTGGGGCTAGATCCTGAAACTCTGGCGCTGGCGACGCCCCCGCGCACCAGCATCGAAACCCTGGTGGATTATATGAACAATCCCACCACCTATGACGGGCAAACCGAAATTTCGGAACTGCACCCCAGCACCAAGAGTACCGACATCTTCCCCAAGATGCGGAACCTGACCCAGGATGACTTGAAGGTAATTGCGGGTCACATCCTGATTCAGCCGAAGGTGGTGGGGGCCAAGTGGGGCGGCGGTAAGATTTATTACTAAAGGCGCTCTTGAAGGGGATCTTGCCTTTGCCTGGATACCAGGTTGAGCAGGTCTTACACCATTTTTAAGCAGCGGGTTTTGGCAGCGGTTGATGCAGCCAGAACCCGTTTCGCTATGGGGCGATGGGATGGGCGATCGCTCCTTTTGTTTGGGCGGGCGCGATAGTGCTGATTCCTCAAGGGTTCTGAGGTGAATTGATGACGCGCCCTAGTTCGGCAGCGCTAACGGTTGATGCAGGTAAGGCTTCTGCTCTGGCAGCTAACTCCTGGCAGCTAACTCCTGGCAGCTAACTCCTGGCACCTGACCCCTTCCATAAGCGGCAAGATCAGCACGGGTGGAGTCAAGAGCATGTAGTCAAGAGATCGTTATTTTTTGGCAGTTCAGACAGTATAGTCAGGCTTGTCCTGGTCAGGTTTGTCATGGTTTTACAGACAGACCCTGCGGCGCGATCGCGCTTTGCGAGATGAGGGGTTTGGGTTCCCCGCGAGGACGCCAGCGGGCGGCCCAAGTTGCCATCTTTCTTAGCCTTTGGCTGTTGGGAGGATGGCTGTTGTACGGCAGGGATACGTTTGGTCTGTTGCGCGATCTCAGCGCCGTTGCCCTGCCTCTGGAACAATCTCAGGTCGCGCAAAGCCCTTTGGAAACCGGCAGTTCTCTGCAATTTGCTGCCTATTCCACTTCGCTGACAACCGATGCCTTGTTTAACACGGTGGGCGATCGCTGGCAGCGAGTAATCCAGGTTTGGCTGCCGCCGCGCCGCCCCCCTGCGGTTCCGGGGTCTAGAGCAGCCAGCCGGATCAAGGGCGATCGCCTGATGCTGGCAGATTTGGCCCGTCCTGTTGCGGCGTTTGCCGCCGCGCCCCCCCAGCTTGCCCAGCCCAATTTGCCATCATTACCTGCGCCTGCGCCACCCTCTGTTCCGATTGCCACGCTGACCAAACCCCCAGCGCCTGATCCGGAGCATCAAGTTGTCGTTCTGGTAGGACATAAACGCGCGGTGTGGAGCGTCGCCTTTAGTCCGGATGGTCAGCAAATTGCCACTAGCAGCACTGACGGCACCGCCCGCCTGTGGGATTTATCGGGGCGATCGCTCGCCGAAATGGTAGGCCATGAACGCGCCGTCTGGAGCGTCGCCTTCAGCCCAGATGGCCAGCAAATTGCCACTGCCGGAGCCGACGGCACGGCTCGCCTGTGGAACTTAGACGGAGAGGCGATCGCCGAATTTGCCAATCACGACCGGGCGATATGGGATGTCGCCTTTAGCCCAGACGGACAGCAAATCGCCACCAGCAGCACCGACGGCACCGCCCGCCTGTGGGATTTTTCAGGTCACGAACTGGCAGTATTTCGGGGACATGAACGTGCGGTGTGGAGCGTCGCCTTTAGCCCGGATGGTCAGCAAATCGCCACCGCCGGAGCCGACGGCACCGCCCGCCTGTGGAGCTTATCGGGTCGCCCGCTTGCGGTGTTTCGAGGGCACGATCGCTCGGTGTGGAGTGTCGCCTTTAGCCCTGATGGTCAGCATCTTGCGACGGCCGGAGCCGACGGCACCGCCCGTCTGTGGAGTCTGACAGGACAGCCGCTGGTTGTCTTGGCAGGACACGGGCGCGCAGCGTGGGATGTCGCCTTTAGTCCAGATGGTCAGCAAATCGCCACCAGCAGCACCGACGGCACCGCCCGCCTGTGGGACTGGCGCGGAACGCTGCTGGAAACCTTTGCAGGACATGAACGGGCGGTGTGGAGCGTCACCTTTAGCCCAGACGGCAAACTGCTAGCCACCGCCGGAGCCGACGGTACAGCCCGCATTTGGAATCTCCCCGCATCTGCTCAAGGGCCACAAGCTGCTGAACCTAGTCAGCCCAACCCCTGACTTCCAACCCCTGACCCCTAACCCCAAAACTCCCGTCCAGTTAAAAATCAGAGCTGCCCCAGCCCGGCGCTTTTTGAGCCGATCGCAAGATAAATGCCGACAGCTTTTCGACCTGCGGCTGATCCATCCAGTCTGCGGAAACGCGCCGACACTCTAGCGCTGCTTCGGAGCCGTCGTAGGTCATAGGCTCGCGCAAGAAAGCCACCAGGCTGCTGATGGTGTCGCGGGGAGGCGTGGCTCCTTGAAGCGCCGTGAGCGAGAGCGGCACCAGCGGATTGGGCAGGGTCGAACCGCCGACGTGACAGTTTTTGCAGTTTGCTTCAAATAAGCGCTTGCCGACGGTAAGATCGACTGCCGAAAAAAGCTGGGTGGTGGAGTCGTCTTGGGGCAATTCAACTGGCTCTGAGGCATCCAGGAATCGGGAAACGTAGGAGTCAACAGGCCCGGCGATCGCCGACTGCGGCAAAAGGGCGATCGCCCCAGCCAGCCAGCCCAGCATCAGCC
>RFIF01000279.1 GCA_003695655.1 Cyanobacteria bacterium J069 | reverse complement strand
GTGATGGGGTGATGGGGTGATGGGGTGATGAGGTGATGGGGTGATGAGGTGACGGTGATGGTTACACTGACACTCGAACACTCCAACACTCCAACACCCCAACACTCCAACACCCCAACACTCCAAACCCCACTATTCTCCCAAAGCCCGCAACTCCGCCAACACCCCACCCGGCGCATAGCCCAGGCTAAAGGCATAGCGGCTGTCCATCGACACATCCGGCGGTCGCGGCGCGGGCATGGGCACATCCGCCTGACGACAGGGGCTGATAGGGTCAATGGACAGCCCAAACGCGGCGGCCATGTGCAGCCCAAATTCATAGCGCGACAGCCGTTCGGGCCCGCCCAGGTGGACGATGCCCTGCACCTTTTCCAGCGCCAGCAGCAGCCCTTTGGCCGCATCGCGGCCGCTGATCGGCGTGCGAAATTCGTCTGTAAACAGGCGCAATGTCTCGCCATCCCGGAGCTTTTGCAAAAACGGCTGCAAAAAGCTGGGCGCAGTGGGGGCGTTGCCAAACATTAACGGCATTCGGCAAACGGCGGCCTGGGGGTGGCGCTTGAGGATGCCCACTTCGGCGGCGGCTTTTTGCTCGCCGTAGCGGCTGACGGGGCAAACGGGATCGGCTTCGCGGTAGGGCGCGTGGTGCCCATCAAACACCAGGTCGGTAGAGGTGAAGGCGAGCGGGATACCTGCATCGGCGCAGAATCCGGCCAGGTTGAGGCTGGCGAGGACGTTGATGCGGTGGGCTAGTTCGGGCTGGGCTTGGCAGGCGTTGGGCTGAGACAGGGCGGCCGTGTGAATCACCGCGTCAGGCCGCAGGTCTTGCAAGGTCTGCTTGAGCGCAGCAGCGTTTGTGAGGTCAAGGGCTAGGGTCGTAGCGTTGGCAAAGGAAACGGGCCGAGTCTGGTAAGTGCCGTAGATCGTCCAGGTGTGGCGGGCTGCTTGATAGAGATGCCACCCCAGGAAGCCGCTGATGCCTGTAATCAGGAGAGTCTTGCAGGGACTGGAAGAATCTATGGAATCCATGACCAAGGGCTAGAAGGGAAGGGATACTATTAGTATCGGCGGGATTAGGGGTTAGGGGTCAGGGGTTAGGGATTGGGGTATCGATGCGCTTTTTTTTGGGATGGTTTTGCTAGAAACAAGTCACTAGACACCAGACTAGACACCACACTAGACACCAGAAAAGGACAGAAGATGTTGAAGCAATATGTTGGCGATCGCCCGCTCACAGCGTTCTCACTGGCAGCATTTCGAGCCGGTCTCAGTTGGGTGGCGATCGCTGCTGGCGTTGCTCTGGTGTTGGGCTTCAGCAGTGTGGCGCTGGCACAAGTGGTAGAATCTTCGGAACCCGTCGTAACGCCGCCGACCGTAACGCCGCCGACCGTGGACGCGCCAATCGCTCCAGTTCCTCCTTTGGGCAATGCCTGGACTCCAGTTCAAGACTCGTCTGGTTTAACCCCTGCATCTGAAAATTCTGAAAATAGCGTCTTGCCTGCGCCCGTTGGGGATGGCGTTTCGGCAGGGCAGATTAATGCCCAGCGACCGGAGCTACCATTTTCCGACGTGTCCCCCGATCATTGGGTCTATGAGGCGCTGCTGTATCTTTCGACGGGTGAGCGATCGCCCCAGGCATCTCCTTAAACCATCTTTTTGATCAGCAGTCCGTGGGTTAGCCGTCGGATTTAAGTCATGTCTTAAAGTTGTGTCTTAAAAGTTAATTTTTGGGGTCTTTGCGTTGAAAAAATTAATGCCTGGTCGATACGTGCAGACGTACGCTGGTGTTTATGTGCTGCTTGTAGCTTTTTGTGCAGGCGATGTGTAGGGTTCGCGGCTCTGACCTGTGATTTTGTGAATCCTTAAATGAGTGGTATAACGGGCCGGCCACGTTCGCCCTGCATTCCAGAATACGTTCTTTGAAGCGCTAAACTCAATGACTGTCTTTGACCCCAATCTCGCTCGCTCTTCAACCCTGTGGCATACGCTGCCCGCCGAAAAAACGCTAGAGCTGTTGCAGAGCGATCGCCAGCGGGGTCTGTCTTCAGCACAAGTTGCCGAGCGCCAGCAGCAGTTTGGCCCCAATGAACTGGAAGACAATGGCGGACGCAGCAATTGGGTGATTCTGCTGGATCAGTTCAAAAACATCATGCTGATCATGCTGATTGCGGTGGCAATCATCTCCGGCGTGATGGACTTTATGGACTTGCAGGCGGGGCGGGTCAAGTCGAACGACATCCCGTTTAAAGACACAGTGGCCATTTTGGCGATCGTGTTTCTCAACGGCTTGCTGGGCTATATGCAAGAGACTCGGGCCGAAAAAGCCCTGGCAGCGCTGAAGAACATGACCTCGCCTCGCGTGCGCGTGGTGCGCGATGGACGCATACAGGAAGTGGGGTCGAAGGAACTCGTACCAGGCGACGTGATGCTGCTGGAAGCGGGGGTGCAGGTGGCGGCGGATGGTCGCCTGCTAGAGGAAGCCAGTCTGCAAGTGCGGGAGGCTGCACTGACGGGCGAGGCGCAGGCAGTCAGCAAGCGGGTCGGCATAGATTTGCCCGATCGCACGCCGCTGGGCGATCGCCTGAATCTGGTTTATCAAGGCACGGAAGTCGTGCAGGGACGAGGCACGGCGATCGTCACCCAGACGGGCATGAGCACCGAACTGGGCAAGATCGCCACGATGCTGCAATCCGTCGAATCGGAGCCGACGCCGCTCCAGCAGCGGATGGATCAGCTCAGCCATGCCCTGGTGACGGGTTCCCTGTCGCTGGTGGGGCTGGTGGTGGCGATCGGGCTGCTGGTGGCCGGATGGGACAAGCTGCGGGAGCTGGTGGAGGTGTCGCTGAGCATGGCGGTGGCGGTGGTGCCCGAAGGACTGCCTGCTGTGATTACCGTGACGCTGGCGCTGGGCACTCAGCGGATGGTGCGCCGCCACGCGCTGATTCGCAAGCTGCCGGCGGTGGAAACCCTCGGTTCCGTCACGACCATCTGCTCCGATAAAACGGGCACCTTGACCCAAAATAAAATGGTCGTGCAGGGGATTCACCCGCATTCTTGTTCGCTGAGGGTAACGGGGCACGCCTACACGCCCGAAGGTGAATTTTTGCTAGACGGGCAGCCCATTTCTGCCACAGTGCATCCAGAGGCGATCGCCCTGCTGACCGCCGGCATTTTGTGCAACGACTCAGTTCTGCAAAAGGAACAGGGCGAATGGTGCATCCTCGGTGACCCCACGGAGGGTGCGCTGATTGTGGCCGCTGCCAAGTCGGGACTCGATCGCCATCAGCTTGCTGCCGCCTGGCCGCGCCTGGGTGAGGTGCCGTTTACCTCTGAGCGCAAGCGCATGAGCGTGATTGTGAAGCATGAAAGCGGGGGGATCAGGAATGAATCCATTTCTCCATTCCGCCTGTATCCCTCCGCCCTTGTCCTGTTCTGCAAAGGCTCTCCTGAACTGGTGCTAGAACGCTGCCAGAGTGTCTACGTTAAGGGCGTGGTGGAGCCGCTAACGGGCGATCGCCGTCGGCAGATTCTCGACCAAAACGATCGTCTGGCTGCCAAGGGGCTGCGGGTGCTGGGATTTGCCGGCCGGCCGCTGGAGTTCTTGCCAGAGGAAGACGGTGCCGCGCAGTCCGAGCAGGATCTGGTCTGGCTGGGGCTAGTAGACATGCTGGATGCGCCCCGACCCGAAGCCCGCGAGGCGGTGGCCCGCTGCCGATCGGCGGGGATTCGGCCGATCATGATTACGGGCGACCACCAGCTCACGGCGCGGGCGATCGCCGAAGACATGGGCATTGCCCAACCCGGTGACGAAGTGCTAACGGGGCAAGACCTGGAACACTGCACGCCGGAAGAACTGGAAGACCATGTGGCACGGGTCAGCGTCTATGCCCGCGTCGCCCCAGAGCACAAGCTAAAAATCGTGCAGGCGCTTCAGCGGCAACATCAGATTGTGGCTATGACGGGCGATGGCGTCAACGATGCACCCGCGCTCAAACAGGCCGACATTGGCATTGCCATGGGCATCACGGGTACGGATGTGAGCAAAGAAGCCAGCGACATGGTGCTGCTAGATGACAACTTTGCCACCATTGTCGCAGCAGTCGAAGAAGGGCGTGTAGTCTACACCAACATTCGCCGCTTTATTAAATACATCCTCGGCTCTAACATTGGCGAAGTGATCACCATTGCCGCCTCGCCGCTGCTGTCTTTGGGGGGCGTGCCCCTTACCCCACTGCAAATTCTCTGGATGAACCTGGTGACGGACGGACTCCCGGCACTGGCGCTGGCGGTGGAACCCGCCGAACCCAACGTCATGAGCCGCCCGCCCAACGACCCCCAGGAGAGCATCTTTGCTCGCGGATTGGGCAGCTACATGATTCGCATTGGCATCGTGCTATCGATTATTGCGATCGCCCAAATGATCGTCGGCCACCACATTGCCCAGACTATCCCCGGCGACCCTGACCGCTGGAAAACGATGGTCTTCACCACGCTCTGTCTGGCGCAGATGGGCCACGCCATGGCAATCCGCTCCAACACTCGCCTGACGATGGAGCTTGACCCGCTGTCTAACCCCTATGTCCTCACGTCGGTCGTGTTTACAAGCTTGCTACAACTGGCGCTGATCTACGTCGAACCTTTGCGCAATTTCTTTGGCACACAACTGCTTAGCCCGCTAGAACTGCTTATTTGTATCGGCTTTAGCCTGCTAATGTTTGTCTGGGTGGAAATGGAAAAGTTGGTTGCCCGCTGGCGCAGTTGAAATCAGGGGTCATCCCTCTGCAACACGGGTGCGCGGATCAGGGTAGCTGCGGTGAAATGGCTGCGGTGAATGGCTGACGCACCCCAGCGCAGCGCTGAATCGCGCCACAAGCCGACCTCCAGCCTCAGCCCCTAGGGCGCGTCATCAATTATCGGCGAAATATTAGATTTCTTAGGAGTTTCAGCCCCTAGCCTGGTTTGTTTGGGCGAGCGCGATAGTCCTGATTCCTCAAGGGTTCTGAGGTGAATTGATGACGCGCCCTAGCTCCAAAATTCGTCCAGATTGAAGCCAGAAATTTCTTCTTGAATTTCCTGGAAATAGTTGCTGCGTGTGATCATTTCTACTTCTGTCGCTCGACGGCTTTGATCGATTTCAATTTGTAGTTCTTCTAGATGACGGCGAATTTCTGCTTCCCAGCGTTTGCGCTCGGTAATATCTTGCACAATCCCTTCGTAATAGAGGATGTTGTGCTTACTATCTCGGACGGCTCTGGTGCTTTCTTCAACCCAAATGATGCTGCCATCTTTTTGATAGCTTTGATAGGTAAAGGCTTCGATGCGATCGCTAATTTCCAATGCTTCTTTGAAGGCTTGACGCCGCTCTGGATTGACATAAACCTGGCTAGAAATGTTATGGACTGAATTCACCATATCTTCGGGTGAATCGTAGCCGTAGAGCCGAGCCATAGCAGGGTTGACGTTGAGATAGCGTCCTTCTGTTGTGGATTGGAAAATGCCTTCCAGCGCATTTTCATAGATGCTGCGATATTTTTCTTCGGCAATTCGGAGAGACTCTTCTACCTGCTTTCGCTGCGTAATATCGCGCACCATAATCAGCACTTCATCCTGCCCCAAAACGGCAATGCGGACTTCTTCATCCTGACGCTTGCCGTTGACTTCAATATGTTGTTCGTAGACCTGGAGTTTTCCGGTTTGCAAGGCTTGCTGAATGTATTTGAGGCGGGTTTCGGCGATCGCCTCTGGCAGCGAATCGGTGACATGGGAGCCAGGGAGAAACCGCTCAACACCGTAGATTTGCAGCAGGCGATCGCTGCCCACAATGTCGATATAGGAGCCGTCGCCGCTGACCCGCATCAGCAAATCGGGAATCGCCGTGACAATGGCGCGATTGGTGGCTTCGCTCTGGCGCAGCGCCTCAAAGGACTCCCTGAGCTGGCGGGTCATGCTGTTGAAGGTGTTGGCCAGCGACTGAATCTCGGTAATCGAGCCGATGGGTTCCACGGGCTGCTCCCAGTTGCCGTGCACCAGTCCTGCGGTGGCTTTGGTGACGCGCAGGATGGGGCCTGTGATCCAGCGGGCCGTGAGGATGCTGCCAATGATCGACGCGCCCAGCGCCCCCAGGCAGAGCAGGACGGTGTTGCGGGTGTTGGCATCGATCTGGGCCATGAAATCGGCTTCGGGCACCACGACCACAATCAGCCAGTCCAGCCCGTAGCCGTCGCGAAACGGCACGACTTCCAGAAATTGGCGCTGTCCATTTAGCGAAAAGTCCAGCCGCTGCACCTGGGCGATCGCCCCAAAGCTGCCAAACCGCTGGGTCAGGTAAGTGGCGGTTTCGCGCACCAGTCGGTCTTTGCTGTCAGTGGCGGGCAGCAGGGTGGCGTCTTGCCCGGTGCCCAACATCAGCGGCTCATCGGTGGAGTTGGAAATCAAATTACCCTTGCGATCGACCACAAATGCTTGTCCAGTTTGACCGATCTTGAGACTGCGCAAAAACATGCGAAACTCTTCGGGCAGCACGACATCAGTAGCACAAACGCCAATCAGCTTACGTCCCGATTTGTCGTAGACGGGCTGGCTGGCCGTAACGTTGGGCAATCCCGTGGTGAAGGCGATATAAATATCCGTCCAGGTGGGGCGCTCGGCCTGCACGGCGGCCTTATACCAGGGGCGCTGGCGCGAGTCGAAGGGTTTGTCGAGCTGGCGCAGGCGGTAGGTGCGTTCGCCGCGCACGTCGAGGCTATAGTATTCTCGCAAAAACTGGTTGGCGGGGTTGCTGTAAGACAGTTGCAGCGAGCCATCCTGGGGCGATCGCAATACGCCAAAAAATTCCCCCGTTTGGGCACTGCCGCAATAGACAAAGGCCACCGTCGGCGCAATTTTCATCTGCTGATAAAACTGGCTCTCGCCTCGTGAGGCAGTTTCGATATCCAGATCGCCTAGCGTAAAGGCGCTGGCATTGAGGCGGTTGATCTCATGGGGCACGGCAAAGTAGCCTTGCAGTTCTCGCTCAATGCGGGCTGTCAACTCTTGCCGAAGCTGGGTCGCCAGATCATTGACAGCCTTTTGCCCATTGCGAAAGGAAAGGTATCCCACCAGGCCAACTACACCGATAATTTGGGCAACCGATGCCAAAATCAGCAAGTTTCTGAGCGGCAAACTTCTAGGCATTATTCAGGAGCCAGGAATCAAGGATGGGGGTTCAAAGATTGGGCAGATTGGGGGTATGCCCCTGCGGGGCTTGTTGCCTATGATAACCCTCGGCATAGAGAATTAAGGCTGGCTGACGAGTGGGCGACGCATATTTGAGGCTGAATATTTGAGGCTGAATACTTGAGGCTGAATACCCGCTCTGAGCTTATTAAACTGACCTTAAACTGAGCTTGTTTTGAGTTTGTTTGAGTTTATTTTGAGCTTACGAGTCTGTGGGAGCGCGATCGCCCAACCGATGCTGGATTTTCAGGGGGCGATCTTTTCAGGGGGCTTGGATTCATTGAGCAGCGGACATCTGTAACGTTTGATCCCTCAGCCTGTCGCCCTCATCTGCAAATATGCCTGGAAACCGAGGATTGGGCAAGCCGTCATGCCGGCATGTCGAGGGGTGGGGCGGCGATCGCAGCGGGCTGGCCAACCCTGGCGCTAAACTGAAAGCAGCGAACCCATAGGCCTGATGACCCACTTTCAACCGCAACCCTCTGACCCGACCCCTGCTGACTACGAAGCGCCAGTGCTCGATCCACAGGCTCCGGCAAATTTGCCCGATCCCGATCGCAACTTGCCCGTGCCGCGCCAGAGCCACATTATCAGCACGATTGTCACGCCAGCGCTGCGGCTGTGGCTGCGATCGCAGGCAGAGCATGTGGATGATTTGAACCTGCTGATTGAAGGGGGCGATCGCCAGTTGCTAACGGGTCTGATTCCGCGCGTCACCATTTCGGCGCGCAATGTGGTCTATCGCGGCCTGTATCTCGACCGGATTATGCTGGTAGGTCGCGGCATCAAGATTAATTTTCGGCAAATCTTGCGGGGCAAGCCGCTCCAGCTAGAGCGGACAGTGCCAGTGCAGGCGGAGGTGCGCCTGTCGCAGCAAGACCTCAACGATTCGCTCCAGAGTCCGCTGCTGGCCGGGGCAATCAGCGACCTGCTGATGAACCTGCTAAAGGCGGGAGCCGCGCCCGACCTGGTGACGCCAGATGGCAAAACGCCGATTTTGCTAGACAACTTCCGCGCCAAGGTCGCGCCGGGGCTGCTGACGCTGGGCGCAGAGCTGGTGTCGAGCAATCAGGGCAGTCCGGTGCCGTTTATCATCCGCACAGGGCTGCGCACCACAAATGGGCAGCAGTTGCACCTGGTGAATCCGGAGTGGCTGCCAACGCCCAAAGCCAAGCGGGGACTGGTACTGCACGATTTGGACGGGTTTCCGCTAGAGCTGGGCAGCGATGTGGAAATTCAGGATTTGGAATTGGGCGATCGCCAGGTAATCTGTCGCGGCAAGATCAACGTTGTGCCCGATGGCGCGGCAGTGAATTAACCAGGTTAGCCCCCAGTTAACCTCCAGTTAACCTCCAGCTAGCCTCCAGTTAGCCCAGGCTAATCCGCCGTTTTCGGGTCTTTCATATAGCCCAATAGCCAGTTGGCGATCGTGGCGCGGCGCGTTTTGCGAGGCACTAGCTCGTTGACTTTATAGCCACCAAAGCCAAGCTGCTCTTTCAAAAGCTGCTTGTGTTCGGGGGCGATGGAGCGGGTCAGCTTGACGGTGGCGGGGCGGCTGGCGATAAAGTCGGGCGGTTCTGGGTAGGCGGTGCGCCAGTCCTCTGACACGGCGGCATGATCCCAGGTGCCGTCTTCGCGCTGGCGATAGCCGAGGCAGTGCCACACAAGCTGATTGGCGATCGCGTCATCGAGCGTGTCGTTGAGGATATCCCACACGGTTTCTGAGGTGAGCGGCGGCAGATGACTCATATTCACAATGCATTCATCGCATTCATCTAGGAGGGTCTGCGAAATATGCCAAAATCATGACACGCGGCTAGTGCATCGCGGTACTTTGAAAATGACAAGCAAAGAAAAGCAAAGTGAGGGCGATCGCCAACTCCTTGGCTAGTACCGCCCACTTCTCCGCTGCTCAGTTCCCTTTAGAGGTATCTTGTGGAATTTATCAACGGCCCCTACGAAATTCCGCCACCCAAGGGTTGGTCGCCTGCGGTCGAGCCTGTAGGCGCTCCTCAGACGACTGCCGAACTGCCACCTAGCCCGATTCAGTATGCACCGATTTCGCCGCCGATTGGCTCGCATCCGGTGGGTTCCTTAATTCCGCCACCCATTGGCTCACGCCCGGTAGAGTCACACCTTTCCCCACCGATTGGGTCACGCCCAGTGGAATCCTATATCGCGCCGCCGATTGGGTCACGCCCAGTGGGAGTGCCGCTGCCACCGCCGATTGGGTCGCGCCCGGTAGAGTCACACCTTTCCCCACCGATTGGGTCACGCCCGGTGGAATCCTATATCGCGCCGCCGATTGGGTCGCGCCCGGTAGAGTCTTCGATTTCGCCGCCAATTGGGTCACGCCCGGTAGAGTCACCCCTTTCCCCACCAATCGGGTCACGCCCGGTGGAATCCTACATCGCGCCGCCGATTGGGTCACGCCCCGTAGAGTCACCCCTTTCCCCGCCGATTGGGTCACGCCCAGTGGGAGCGCCGCTGCCACCGCCGATTGGGTCGCGCCCGGTCGGCCAGACGCTGACGCCAGCCATTGGGGCAGGCCCGACGGACTACTACCGGCCGCCGTCTGTGGGGGCGTATCCGTCAGACTATGCGATCGCCCCGCCGATCGGTTCCCAGCCCTCTGGCTCGCTGATTCGTCCGGCAGTGGGAGTTAGACCGAATGGTTCCTCTATTGCCCCACCGATTGGCTCCCAGCCCTCTGTTTCACTGATTCGTCCACCTGTAGGGGCATACTCTTCGGACTACCAAATTACGCCGCCGATTGGCTCCCAGCCGCTGCCGCATTCAGTGCCGCCGCCTGTGGGGGGTGGCTCAACGGACCACGTCTTGCCGCCGCCGATTAGCTGGGTGCCGCCAACTCACGCCGCTGGTCAAATTGTGCCGCCGCCTGTAGGCGGCCCGCCCAAGGAGCAAAACCTGGGCTACTGGCAGCCGGAGGTTCAGGATTAGAGATTAAGTAAGCTGGCCAGCGACAACGGTCAACACTTGGGAAGACTGGAGCCACTGCGGGTCAAACGCATCAAGATGCGTGGTGGTAATCAGGGTTTGGAAGCGGTCTTGAATGGTGTCGAGCAGCTTGTATTGGCGCTTAGGGTCAAGTTCCGCTAGCACGTCGTCGAGCAGCAGCAGCGGCGGTTCCCCCACCACCGATTCGATCAGTTTCAGCTCTGCCAGCTTGAGCGCCAGCACCAGGGTTCGCTGCTGCCCCTGAGAGCCATATTGGCGAGCGGGCGTATGGTTGATGGTGAACTCGATTTCGTCGCGGTGGGGGCCGACGAGCGTGGTGCGCTGCATCTGTTCGGCGATCGCCCGCTGCTGAATCTTGTCCAAAAATGCCTGCTGAATCTGCGCCGGGTCGTCTTTTTCGAGGGGAACGCTGGGGGCATAGTGGATTTCCAGGGTTTCGCGACTGCCGCTGATGTCGCGATGCCAAAACTCGGCTAGAGGAGCGATGCGGGCGATCGCCCTGGCCCGCCGACGAATCACCCGCGTTCCCAATGCCGCCAGTTGGGCATCCCACACAGCAAGCTGCGCCCGATCCAGCGGCACGGCGGATTCAGCGCGGTTGGCGGACTGCTTCAGCAGGGCATTGCGCTGTCGCACCGCCAGGTTGTATTGCTGCAACAGGTGCGCGTAGACCGGTTCAAGCTGGGTCAGCAGCGTGTCGATCCACTGGCGGCGATGCCCCGGCCCGCCCCGCACCAGTTCCAGATCCAGGCTGGAAAACTCAACAGCGCTCATCGTGCCCAAAAACTCGACCTGGCGCTTCAGCGTTTGCCCATTCAGCGACACCGTGCGTCGGCCGCTGCTGCGCAGCACCAGCCCCAAATCGACTGGGCCGCTGCTGTAGCGCTCCAGGGTCGCCATGATGCTGCCCTCTTCTGCTCCGTCTTGCACCAGGTCGCGATCGCGGCTGCTGCGGTGCGATCGCAGTGTTGCCAGCAATTCCACCGCTTCCAGCAAATTCGACTTGCCCTGGGCGTTGTCGCCCACCAGAATCGTCTTGGGCGCAGCAAAGCTCACCGCCTGATCCCGGTAGTTGCGAAACTGGCGCAGGTGGAGCGAGCGAAGGAACATTAGGGGTTGGGG
>RFIF01000278.1 GCA_003695655.1 Cyanobacteria bacterium J069 | reverse complement strand
TGGGGGCGGTGCTGTTGGTGGGTTGTCTGGGTGGGCGCAACGCTGCCGCCATGTCCCAAATTGCCTATGTGCTGCTGGGGCTAACCTGGTTTAACATTTTTGCTCAAGGCGGCGGGCCAGACTATATCCATCGTCCTAGCTTTGGTTATTTGCTGGGGTTTATTCCGGGGGCGTGGGTTTGCGGAGCGCTGGCATTTCGAGTGCCGCCCCGGCTGGAGTCGTTGGCCTTTAGCTGTCTCTGTGGTCTGGTGACGGTTCATGCGGTGGGCATGTCGTATTTGGCGATCGCCCATTCTGCCAACTGGCTCACGGCTCCCGTGCCGTCCCTGGGTCAGCTTTTGGTGATGCATTCGCTCCAGCCGCTGTTGGGGCAACTGGCGATTTTGTGTGCTGTCACCGTTATTTCCTTTGTGCTACGGCATCTGCTATTTTACTAGCCGCACTTTCATCCGTTCTGTGCTTTTATGTGCGTCTGTTTTTATGTGTGTCTGTTTTAATGTGCCTCTGTCCTGCTGCTCTCGCTTCACCTGATTATCATGCGGATTAAAAACTTTCTCTTTTGGGCGGCGGCACTGTTGGGCGTCGTTTTTGACCAGATCACCAAGATGGCGGTCGTCCAAAATTTTGAGCTGACTGATCCGCCCCAAACTCTGCCGCTGTGGGCTGGAGTGTTTCACCTGACTTACGTTACCAACAAGGGCGCAGCATTTAGCTGGTTTAGCGAAGATGGAAGCTGGCTGCGCTGGCTCTCGCTAGGGGTTAGCCTGGCGCTGGCGGCGCTGGCACTGTGGGGAGCGCGGATGCCCCGCTGGGAGCAGTTGGGCTATGGGCTGATCATGGCGGGCGCAGTTGGCAATGGTATCGATCGCTTTCGATTTGGTGAAGTGGTCGATTTTTTGGACTTTCGCCTGATCCGGTTTCCAATTTTTAATTTTGCTGACGTATTTATTAATCTGGGCATTATCTGTCTACTAATTGTGGCGTTTGGCCCCTTGAGCAGCGAAAAAAAGAGTTGAGGCGGCTGTCTCCAGGGCTGAAAAGCTGAGAACAGGAGGCGATCGCCCTCCCTTCCCCGGCGACCCTGAAAGCTCAACGCCCGTTTCTGGATGCCGTGCTATGTCATAATCAGTTACATAAATTCTCATCTTGGCCAAGGGAGGCCGATTGTGCGATGAGTGGTTCAGAGAGTAAGGCAGAAGCCGTTGATCCAAA
Organism: Cyanobacteria bacterium J069; assembly: GCA_003695655.1. Classification (GTDB taxonomy): domain Bacteria; phylum Cyanobacteriota; class Cyanobacteriia; order Elainellales; family Elainellaceae; genus Thermoleptolyngbya. The sequence goes on along the minus strand of RFIF01000278.1, from coordinate 3,158 downwards.
AGCGCTCGATCGCCACGAGTGCGGTGCCTGTGGCTATATCTATGAGCCAGCAAAAGGCGACAGCTTGGGCAAAGTTCCGGCTGGCACCCCGTTTGAGGATTTATCACCCGACTGGCGCTGTCCGGTTTGTGGGGCGCGCTCCTCTCGGTTCAGCAATATTGGGCCGTCGGGCAATCCGTCGGGCTTTAAGGAAAACTTGGGATATGGGCTGGGGGTTAATACACTTACGCCCGGTCAAAAAAACTTGCTAATTTTTGGTGGATTGGCGATCGCCGTCTTATTTTTCCTCAGCCTCTACGGTTTGCAGTAGTCCATCCAGTTTGTTTAAACCTGCCACGCTCACCGTTGCAACCAGGAAAGTCCGGCCAGCCATCTGACTGCCGCCCCTTAACTCGATATTGAAACCTTTAATCAACGCTAGCAATCCTGAATAGTTCGATGAATCGACTTCTCCTCTCGTTCCAACGCATCATCATCCTGCTGGCGGTGGTGGTTCTGTCCACTGGGTGCGCCCGTGGCTACCTCCCCTCCACCAGCTTCAACCCCTGGCAAGTGGTAGAACTGCCGACCAGCGCCACCCTCTCAGATGTGGCATTTGTGGATGACTCTCCCCACGGCTGGCTTGTTGGCAAAGACGCCACCCTGCTCGAAACGCAAGACGGCGGCAAGACCTGGGAATTACGGGCGCTTGACTTGGGCGATGAGCAAAGCTCTTACACTTTTTCATCGGTCAGCTTTGTGGGTGATGAAGGCTGGATTGCGGGTCAGCCCTCTATCCTGCTCCATACAACCGACGGCGGCAAGTCCTGGCTCCGCGTTCCCCTTAGCGCTCAGCTTCCCGGTGCGCCCAACACCGTCACCGCGCTGGGTGCTGGCACGGCTGAAATGACGACTGACATCGGCGCTATTTACAAAACCAAGGACGGCGGTCGGAGCTGGCAGGCGCTGGTTCAAGAAGCCGTAGGTGTGGTTCGCAATATCTCTCGTTCTGACGATGGGCGATATGTGGCGGTTTCGGCTCGTGGTAACTTCTATTCAACGTGGGAGCCGGGACAAGACGCCTGGCAACCGCACAACCGTACCAGTTCTCGTCGCTTGCAGAGCATGGGGTTTGGCAAGGATAACCGGCTCTGGCTGTTGGCCCGGGGTGGAATGTTGCAGTTCAGCGACGACAATGACTACGAAGACTGGGGAGAGCAAATTTCGCCCGAGTTTTCGACAAGCTGGGGCTTGCTAGACCTGGCCTATCGCACGCCAAATGAAGTCTGGGTTTCAGGCGGTAGCGGCAACTTGCTCTACAGCGCTGATGGCGGGCAAACCTGGCAGAAAGATCGCGCCGTCGAAGATGTCCCTGCTAATCTTTACAAGATTGTGTTTGATTCGCCTGAGCGCGGATTTATTTTGGGACAGGAAGGGGCGCTACTGCGTTACGATGCGGAGGCGGCAGCGGCAGCGGCAGCAGCTTAATCTCCTGGGTTGATATCAACCGGGAAGCGAGAGATGGCGTTCACAAGGTTGTGACTCTTCCCATGCTCTCGTATGATAAAAGTTAGGATTTCATTGTTTTTTTGGGAGGGATCTGAATGGCTGGCAGCACTGGAGAACGTCCGTTTTCAGACATTGTGACAAGCGTTCGGTATTGGGTGATTCATAGCATCACCATTCCGGCGCTGTTTGTGGCTGGATGGCTTTTTGTCAGCACTGGGCTTGCGTATGACGTGTTTGGCACACCCCGTCCGAATGAGTACTTTACGCAAGAGCGTCAAGAAGTGCCCATTGTGCAAGATCGGTTTACGGCAAAAGAGCAAATCCAGGATTTTCTGAAGTAGAAATCGGCAATTTATTATGACGAGCAACAATCCCAATCAACCTGTTTCCTATCCTATTTTTACCGTCCGCTGGCTAGCGGTTCACACCCTTGCTGTGCCCTCTGTGTTTTTCCTGGGGGCGATCGCCGCAATGCAGTTTATTCAACGATAGGAGATCACAATGGATCGCACTCCCAATCCCAATAATCAGCCTGTTGAGCTAAACCGCACATCCCTGTATCTGGGTCTGCTGCTGGTGTTCACGGTTGGTATCCTTTTTTCGAGCTACTTCTTTAACTAGTGCAGAAGCTTGTTAGCTCGAGTGTTAGTGCTTCATGCTAACAAGCTTTTTAAGCGCATGATTTTGAACTTTGATTTTGCTGTGGCTTTGGTTAGGTTAGGAGAGTTACGGAGAGACATTATGTTGTCGAATGGCAGAATTCCTTTGTGGGTCGTCGCCACCATTGCAGGACTTGGCGTGATTGCAGTTGTCGGTCTGTTTTTCTACGGTGCTTATGCAGGAATCGGTTCTTCTATCTAGTTTTCTGTCTAGAAGAAGCAGATGACCCAGAAGCGGACGGCAAAGGCTTGATTTCGTAGATTAAGAGATTTCTAATTTTGCCTGGTTTGATTTGTGATTTTAGTTAGATTGCAGCGTTTAGTAAGAACAGCGTTTCTGTTCTGATTATCGTGCTCTCTATCTAAACTAAATATTCTGAGAAGTGCAGTGTGGAAAAGCGAGTCTAATTCGCTTTTTGACGCTGCATTTTTGCATTTTGCTGGAATTTAACAACCGAAGGTAATGCTGGGCCGGCGGCACAATTGCGCGGCGATCGGCATCTTCAAGTAGGGGGTGGGTGTGGGGAAAGTCGCTGCGTGATGCTGACCATAAAGCCGATCCTCTGAATTTGCAATCCTGTCCCGATTTGAATTGCGCTACTGCGAAGAACTAAGCAAAGCGATCGCCCCAGTCCAATGGCAGCCCAATGGGTTTAACCTGATTGCTCTAGCCCAATGATAGCTCTAGCCCAGTGATTGCTCCAGACAGGTAAAGGACAGCAACAGCGCGAGCAACGGCTCCTCAGCCTTCCATCCGGCGAGGCAGGTTCATGGCGCTAAATGCTCCAGGCGATCGCCCGTCAGGGCGTTGTGGAGTGCTTGCCCGCAACCCGTTGAGCGTCAATTTTCAGCGATCCTGCCTTCGGTTTTCTGATCTTCGGTTTTATAGCGCCAGACAGAAGGATTAAGACCAGAAGGATTAAGACCAGAAGGATTAAGACCAGAAGGATTAAGACAACAATCAAGCTGCAAAGTCTGATATAGCAAAGGCCTCAGTGGTCATCCCTGACC
>RFIF01000277.1 GCA_003695655.1 Cyanobacteria bacterium J069 | reverse complement strand
GGGGTTAGGAGTTGGGGGTTGGGACTTCGCAGTGGTTCGCCTGGGAGCCTAGGATTGAATACTTTAAAAACCACCAAAAAAAATCAAAAACCACCAAAAAAATCACCAAAAAAATCACCAAAGCGAGAGGTCGATTCTATGATGTAGAACCGACCTCTAACAGTCACTCTAGCAGCGAATTCACCTGACTGGCTGCAACAAATTTGCTTTAACAAGTCTCAACCGGAAAGCTGAACTTCAGGAACTCATCCCCCAAACCTTAGTCGATGGAGACGGCTTGCACATCGACGGGCATATCCACAGAGGCGACCTGCTCACCATCCACGGTTTTCTTCTTGGTTTTCACGCGGTCGATCAGTATTTGAGATACTTCGGTGAACAGCAGCGTGATAATCACAGCATCATCAATTTGACCGATGATGGGAATGAAGTCAGGCAAAATGTCGAACGGCATCAGGATATAGGCAGCCGTGCCTAAAACAATCCACCAGCGGTATTTGGGATTGCGAATGACATCACGATACCAGTCGTAGAGGTTTTGCAGGGGGAACGCCATCGGGAAAGTCCTTTACTCAACATCTTCATTCTGCGCGATCGCCCTTGACCTGTAGAGTGGGAAAAACCGTCGAAGTTTGGACAGGGAACCTCACCTGCGATCGGGTTCGTCCTTCAGGAGGATTTCAGTTTATTTTTTGTATCGTAAGCTACCAAATTGAGTGGCTGCTTCATAGAGTGGAATCTAAACCGATTCCTCAAACGGTTGCCACCCAGGCACAAAAGAAGATTCGTACATGTTATGGCGGCGGCGTGCTGGTCTAGCTTAGCGGTTTAGCCGAACATGGTGACAGGTTTGAATGTGCCTCCTGATTGTTTAGTGACCAGGAGGTTCGCCATGCGTCATCTAAAATCTGATTCGCCTATTTTTGACTTTGAAATGTCTGGCATTCTGGCTCGGAGCCGTGCGCCTGTTACGCTGGGCGATCGCGCTGAGGCAGATCCCTTGGCAAATCCCATCCGTCATCCCGCCTTGCCGCGCCATCTTCACCGCAACTATCAGCACTGGCACTGGCTTAGCCACCTGCATGAAGGCTGAGGAGATGGGGGTTAAGGGGTGACTGCTTTTAACGGGCCCAGTAGATTAAATACTTCTCGGCAGCGGCAAAGAAGCCGTAGAGCGCGGTTCCCATAATGGCTAGCACCATCAGTCCGGCAAACCCCAGCGGCACATCAAAGTTGGAACTAGCCGTCACAATCAGGTAGCCAATCCCTTTGTTGGACGCGACCGTTTCCGAAATTACCGCGCCCACAAACGCCAGCGAAATCGCCACTTTCAGCGACGCAAAGATATAGGGCATGACATGGGGAAAGCCAATCTTTTGAAAGATTTCGAACTGAGACGCGCCGAGCGATCGCATTACATCTTTCATTTCGGGTTCCACCGTGTCTAGCCCCAAAGCTACGTTCACGGCAATCGGGAAGAACGCCAGCAGGAACGCTGTGAGGATGGCCGGCACCGTGCCCACGCCAAACCACAGCGCAAACAGCGGCACCAGCGCCACCTTGGGAATGGTATTAAACCCGACCAGCAGCGGGTACAGCACAATGTATGCCAGCCGCGAATAGCCGATCATGAATCCGAGAATCACACCAGCGGCGATCGCCAGCACAAACCCCGCCAGCGTCGTCAGCAGCGTCTGCATCGAGTTTTCCCATAGGGCCTGACTTTGGGCGATCGTCGATTGCCAAATTGCTGAGGGCGCTGGCAGGTTATAAGCAGGAATCTTCAAGACCTGCACCACGATTTCCCACACCACAAACAGCAGCACAGTTGCAACGGTCGGAAACACAATACTGGCTGCTTTGGTGCGAGAGAACTTTTCAAGCCGATCTAACGTGTCCATGATGGCAAAGAATTGAGCGATGAAGAAATTAGAAAATTAGCCAAGTTGCGCGACAGCGCACCAGCGCAGTGGCTAGTTGCGATGGTGGCTAGTTGCGATGAATGTGACGACGCAAGTCGGCAACCACATGGTTGAACTCATCCGACAACAGCAGATCGGAGGTCGAAGGGCGTGGCAAATTCACGTCCACTTTGTACACGATCGAACTGGGTCGCGGCCCCATCACATACACGGTATCCGACAAAAACACGGCCTCCCGCAGGTCATGCGTAATCAAAATGCAGGTGCAGCGATTGTGCATCCACAGCTCTTGCAGCATCACCCACATTTCTTCGCGAGTGAAGGCATCTAGCGCTCCAAACGGCTCATCCAGCAGCAAAATTTCGGGCTTGTGGATCAGCGCTCGACACAGCGAGGCCCGCTGCCGCATGCCGCCCGAAAGCTGCCAGGGATATTGCTTGGCAAAGTCCTTTAGCCCCACGGTAGCCAGCAGTTCCTCCGCAGCGCGAGTGTGAATCGCCTTACGACTGGCGTTGCGAATTTCCTGCTTGTAGGGTTCCACCACTTCCAGCGGCAGCATCACATTGTCCAGCGTGTTGCGCCACGGCATCAGCACCGGATTTTGAAAGGCAATGCCGATGTTTTTGAGCGGCTGAGTAATCTTGTTGCCGCGAACGCGAATTTCCCCCAAAGGCGCAGGCGACAATCCCGATACCATTCGCAGAATCGATGTTTTGCCGCAGCCGCTCGGCCCCACAAACGACACAAACTCGCCCTCGGCAATATTGAGAGAAATATCATCAATAATCCGGCGCGGGCTGCCGTCTACTTGATACGCCAAGCCAATATGGTCAAATTCAAGGATGACGGGTTTCTCGATCTTTGGGGCGCTGTCAACGGTTTCGGATTGAACCATAGCGATGAGGACTGATGTCTTCAAGATGCCCCCATTTGGACAGGTTAGGGGAGCAAGCTTCTGTCGCTAAAGCTACAAAGCCAGAGGGATGCTAAGGCAGGAGTCAGGGGCATTGTTCCGCAACGCTGGCGCGACCAGGGGTCAGGGCTGAATGTCAAACTTGTCATACCAAAACTTGTTATACCAAAACTTGCCGTACCAATATTTTTAAAAATTCATGTTTCCAAGAATGTAGCTTCAATCACGATTTACAAATTCAGATGTGTATACAGTATGCCTGACATCAATCTGCGAACTCATCGCTTGATCTACTCATCGCTTGATCTTTGATCTATTGATGGACGGTTGAAACGTTGATTCATGCAAGTCAAGTATTAAACGCGATATGAATTCAAACTGGCTGGGCCGATTCCTCTCCATTGCTCTGATTGCTTCACCGCTGCTGCTTAGCAGTTGCCAAACGCCCGCACCCGAAGCCACTGCACCCGAAGCAGCACCCGAAGCGACGACGGCCGCTTCGCCGACGGCTCCGACCGAAATGCTTACTGTTAAGGTGAATCCGTCTTGGCTGCTTCAGGGTGACAATGCGCCGATTACGCTGGCGATCGAGAAGGGCTATTTCGCAGCGGAAGGGCTGGATGTGGTGATTGAGCGGGGCTATGGTTCTGCTAAGACGATTACGGATGTCGCAGCGGGAGCGGTAGATATTGGCTTTGGCGATATGTACTCGATGATCGAGTTCAACGCGAAAAATCCGAATGACCCGGTGGTGGCGGTGGCGGTGCCTTACAATCGCTCTCCGTTTGCGATCGCCGCTTTGAACACCAGCAACATCGGCGACCCCAAAGCGCTCCAGGGCAAGAAGCTGGGCGCACCAGCGGGAGACGCGCCCCGCAAGCTGTGGCCCGTGTTTGCGGAGCAGGTGGGCATTCCGGCGGATTCGGTGGAATGGGTGACGATGGAGCCAAAATTGCGCGAAACCTTTTTGGTAAAAGGCGACGTGGATGCTGTGAGTGGTTTTTCGACCAGCATTTTGCCAGCGCTGACCAAGGCCGGCAAGCAAGACTCTGACACCACGATGTTTTACTACAACGACTACGGGCTAGACCTGTATGGCAATGCGATTGTGGTGAAGAAGGCCTTCCTCGAAGCCAACCCTGATTTGGTGAGGGGCTTCTTGAGAGCCTATTTCAAGGGAATGCAGGACACCATCAAAGACCCCGCCGCGGGTTTGGCATCGGTGATGAAAGCGGGCGATTCGCTGATGGATGAAGCGTCTGAAAAACAGCGGCTGCAAATTGCGCTGGAACGGCTCTGGATCACGCCAGAAGTCGAATCGCAGGGGCTGGGCGGCGTTGATCCAGCCCGCTTTGAGGAGACGATCGCCCAGGTTGCCGAAGTGTTTGAGGTGACGCCGCCGCCGATTAGCGAGGTGTTTGACGATAGCTATCTGCCGCCTGTGGCCGAGCGGGGGCTGCCGCTGGCGGGCGATCGCAAGCCGCTGCAATAGGCCAGGTCATGGATGCGGGATGAAGGGCGAGGAATGAAGAATGAGGCGAGCTATTCATCCTTCCGCCTTCATCCTTCATCCGTTTGAACCGTGGGTATGATGGTTGAGGAAATCACCGTCTGCACAACTGCCCATGCGCCGCACTGCCTCTGTTGCCCAGGTTGCCAAATCTGCGCCGTTCCTGCGGCTGCCGTGGTTTGCGCTAGTGATGCTGGGTATTTTTGGGGTGTCGCTGGGGCTGCGGCTGTGGGGATTGGCGCGGTTCAACACGCTGGTTTTTGACGAGGTTTATTACGCTAGGTTTGCCGCCGGCTTCTTGCAAGGACGGCAAGAGTTTGGCGGACATCCGCCTCTCAGCACCTATCTAATCGCGGGCGGCATTTGGCTGGCGGAAACGCTGAACTGGGGCGGCCCAGAAACCTACAACGGGCTGACGGGGCTATATATTTCGACCGTGAGCTATCGCTGGCTGAACGCGATGACGGGGGCGCTGCTGCCGCTGGTGCTGGGGGCGATCGCCCTCTTGCTGACGGGTCGCAAGTCAGTTGCCCTGCTGACAGCGCTGCTGGCGGCCTGCGAAGGGTTTCTGCTAGTGGAGTCGCGCTATGCGTTAAATAACGTCTATCTGCTGCTGTTTGGGCTGCTGGGCTGGTGGTTTTTGCTGCGATCGCTCCGAGCTTTCCAGGCAACCAGCGCCCCAGCGGTTCCGCCGGCAGCCTGGGTCAACCTGGTGCTGGCGGGCATTGGCTTTGGCGCGTCGGTGGGCATCAAGTGGAACGGGGTCGCCTTTATGGCAGGGGCGTACTTGCTGTGGGCGATCGCCTGGGGAATGCAGTTTCTCCACCAGCGCGGGCTGCCGCATCTGCCCTTTGCCGCACCCCTGGCGCAGTTCACCCGGCTAAATGCAGGCTGGTGGGCGCTGGGCATGGCGGGCATTCCGTTTTTGACCTACTACCTGAGCTGGCTGCCCTACATACAGATCGACCCCAGCACTAGCTTTGCTGGCTGGCAAAATCGCATCCTCGACTATCACAGCCGCGTCGGCGGCATGGATGCCCATCCCTACTGCTCGCCCTGGTATACCTGGCCGCTGATGCTGCGCCCGGTGGCGTATTTTTACAAGACGGCGATCGCCCCTGGTGATCCAGTGCCCGTGATCGGCCCCGACGCGCCCGCCAGCGCCGACCCCGTCATCTACGATGTTCATGCCATCGGCAACCCGCTGCTGTGGTGGTTGGGGGCGCTGGCGGTGGGGCTGCTGCTGGGGGCGCTGGGACATTGGGTGTGGCGCTGGGTCAAGGCCGTGCAAAGCGCCCGCACAGACAGCCCGGCATCTTTCGCACTCCCTCCCAATCCGCAGCACTATCTCACTGCCGCCGCTTTTGTGGTGGGCAACTGGGCGGTGCAATGGCTGATGTGGATGCGGGTGAGCCGCTGCACGTTTTTGTATCACTATATGGGCGCGGAACTGTTGACGGTGCTGGGGCTGGCGATCGCCCTCGACCGCTGCTTCCAAAGCCCCAAACCCTTGCTGCGTCGGCTGGGCTGGGGGGCGATCGCCCTCGTCATCCTCGGTTTCATCTTCTGGATGCCGCTGTTTTTAGGCTTGCCGATTTCTAGCGGCGCATTGCAACTGCGACGCTGGCTGCCGTCGTGGATTTAAAGGATAAGGGATGTCGATGCCCTGGCGGTTGCCCGCCGGATGGGATGCAGCAGCAGCTTAGACTTTTGTGAACAGGGCGCGGAAAACGGGTTCATTGCGCGAGAGCGTGGACTGTTCGCGTTCGGTGGCCACGGGCAGCGGGTTGTGGCTTAGCCACTCGGCAGACTGGCGCTGAAACGCGGGGTGCTCCTGAAAGCGATCGCCCATCTCCACCGCCACCGCTTCCACGTCCGACTGGAGGAAGACCCCGCCGCCCACCGTCAAGTATTTTGCCAAAATCGCCACCATGCCAGGCTGCACCACACGCCGCTTTTGGTGACGCTTTTTGAACCTGGGATCGGGAAACTGGATGCTGACGCGCTGGAGGCTGGCAGGCGGGAGCGATCGCAGAATTGGCTCTAGCGAATTGCTGGCATTGCAAAAAATATAGTGCAGGTTTGCCAGCGCCGCCTCATCGCGCCATTGCAACGCCTGCTGCACCAACGGTTCGCGAATTTCCAATCCCAAAAAATTCCAGGCTGGCTCCACCCGCGCCATCTCCAGCAAAAACACGCCCCGCCCGCAGCCAATGTCGAGATGCAGCGGCTGTGCTAAATCTGCATAAACCTGTGACCAGTCAGGCGGCTCTACTGGCTGCTGATACTTTTGGCTGAGCGGATTGACATGTTGACGAACGCGAACAACGGGCATGAAGTTAGGCTGCCGATTGAAGATTTCGGGATTTTGGATTTTGGATTTTGGATTGATGGCGCTGGACAGAATGGTTGGGTCAACGATTGAGCCGCAAAGCCTTGATGTACAAGGGCTTTTAACCTGACCCCTGACTCCTGACCCTGACTCCTGACCCCTGCCATCCAAATCCTGGTCTATCGCAAAATAGAGTGAACCGTAGACTAGACGCCTGCATGGCCGATCGCCAAGGCCGCCACCAGCATTCCCAGCACCAAAAACGGCTGGGCGCTGGCCTGATACTTCACGTCGTTTTTCAGCGGGTCGCGCAGGAAGTACATATCCTGAAATACGATTTGCGGAATCACCAGCAGAACGAGCAGCACCGCATACAGGTTTTGCCCAATGCTCATCAGATAGGCTGCAATGCCGCCCTGAAAAATGTCGATCATCAGCACGCAAATCCAGGCGGCAGCGCCAATGCCAAACATGACGGGGAGCGACTTTAGCCCTAGCTGACTATCGCCTTCTACGCTTTTGAAGTCGTTGACCACGGCGATGCCCAGCCCCGCCAGGCTATAGAACAGCGTCAGCACCATCACTGTCGGCGACAGTTCACCAAACAGCGCCTGGCCCGCCCACCAGGGCAGCGCAATGTAGCTTGCGCCCAGCGCATAGTTGCCCAGCCAGCCGTTTTTCTTCAGCTTTAGCGGCGGCGCGGAGTAGATGTAGCTGAGGAAGGAACCGAAGAGGGCGATCGCCGTTACCTGGGGAAATTCGTGCCCGGCCCACTGGTCTAGCCCATAGGCGATCGCCAGCCCCGCAAACAGCAGCACCAAAATCTGCGCCTTCACCTGCGGCACCGAAATTGCGCCAGAGGGAATCGGGCGATAGGGTTCGTTGATTGCGTCGATGTCGCGGTCGTAATAGTCGTTAATCGTCTGCGTGTAGCCCGCCAGCAGCGGCCCCGACAGCAGCATACAGGCCGCCGAAATCAGCACGTTTTCCAGCGTCCAGGTGTAGTTGCCCGATGCCGCCGCTCCGCACACCACGCCCCAAATCAGGGGAATCCAGGTGATGGGCTTCATCAATTGCAGGCGAATTTTCCAAATATTCGTCTCGCCCGACCTGGCTCCCTTCATGCCCAAAAGCTGCCGAGCGGCCGAACCTGCCTCAGTTGCCGCTGCCGAGACACCCTGAGGGGAATCTTCGACCACCGCCTGTGCCGGCGAAACAGTCGCATCAGATTCAGGAATTGGAGATGGAGGAGTGGACTCGGACATAAGGGGTTGGGGGTTAGGTTTCAGGGTATGGGAATGGGGCTGGGCAAGGCAGACGCAAACCAGGCGCAGGCATAGAGAATCAGATTCGACCCTGAATCTCTAACGCCGAAAGACGCCAGTTCACGACTAGCGCCCGATGGTTAATTTTAGGCGATCTGGTTTAATTGGCGGATCAACCCGCTTTCCCATCGTCTATTGTGAAGCGATACTTGCCGCTTTGCCAGGTTCCGACCAGAATTTTGCCAGCCTGCATTGACTATCCACCCCGTCAGCCACCATCCGCTTTGCGATTTCAAGTTTCAACAGCAACTCACGCTAGCTCTGGGGTTTTCCTAGTCTGGCAGGAATTGGTTACCGCTTCATTCCTAAAATGTAAGGGCTGAGGCAAGGCATTACCTGGAATTTGGAATCTGGAATCTGGAACCTGAAATCTGGAATCTGAAACCTGGATCTGGACTCTAGAGTCCGAAAAATGATATCAATAAACAATATTGACGGATTCCTCCGGAATAGATTATCGTGAGAATGTAATATCTGTGTAGTACGTTCTCGTCTATTCCTGTTTAAGCGCTTTAGTAAATTACTTTAGCAAGAGCTTTAGAGGCGATCGCCATCTCAGACATATTTGCCCCCCTGGGCGGGCGATCGCTCTCGTTGTTGAACATCGACCCCTGAATTCGTCAACCCGCGCTTCCATTCATCGGTTCAAGACTCAATTTGACGACTGAATTTAACGACTTGACGGCTCCTGAGATTTCATAACTCAATTTGGACTTACTCAATTTGGACTTACTCAATTTGGACTTACTCAATTTGGACTTACTCAATTTGGACTTACTCAATTTG
>RFIF01000276.1 GCA_003695655.1 Cyanobacteria bacterium J069 | reverse complement strand
CCTCGACGGGCGTATAGGGGGCAAATCGGGCGATCGCCGCATCATTTGACAGCAGCGCCCGCACCACACTCAGCGGCACCTGCACAAACAAATTGCATAGCAGAAAAGCGATCGCCGCAATCAGCAACCCCAGTGCCCGATTTTGGGGCAGCCCTGCCGCCGCCTCAGTCGCCACGGGCGCAAACCGAAACAGTTGCCACAGGAAGATGAACAGGGCGATCGCCACCGACCCCGCCAGCACCTGCACTTCCGTTCCCTTAAACAAGCGCAACAGCCGCCGCCGATCGTCCGACAGCGCATCAGGTCGCAGCGCTACAGGTGTCAGACTAAAAATGCAAAACGGCCGCTGCCACTGCATCCATAACACGGGCGCAATCCCCACCGCCCCCACCAGCAGCAGCTCTAGCCCCACCGGCAGCCAGGGATCACCCACTGCCAACCCCACCAGGCAAACTTCCGCCAGCAAAGGCACTGCCGCCAAACCAGCAAGATGCACCCAAAGATAGGGGTCAGACCAAAAGGATCGCATAGGGCTTACGGAAGTGTCCGCTGTTACCGCAGAGAACAGAGGGGAGGGCTACTTTTTCATCCTAATCCAATGGGTGTGCGATCGCGCCGTTTCTCTCGCGGAACAAACTCGCTAAATCTCTCATCGCATTCACCCAACGGGCTTTGGCGCAGACTAATGTCTGGCGTTCCCACCATCCTGCGGACATCCCTTAACATGGTCAGTAGCTAGTGATCAAGAGTTAGGAGTTAGGAGTCAGGGGTTAGGGGTCAGGAGTTAGGGAATTAGCAGCTAGCCCTGCGGCCCACTCCTGCTAAATCAAACACCCCGATCAAACACCCCGATGATATTTTGAGGCTCCCAAACGCCTTTAAAACGCTCTCAAAACGCTAGCTAGCCGTTCGTTTTATTCAGGAATTTGGATGGCGCTCGATCGCTTTGGTCGCAACATCAACTACCTCCGCATCTCTCTGACCGATCGGTGCAACCTGCGCTGCGTCTATTGCATGCCAGTCAACATGACCTTTCGTCCCCGCGCTGAGCTGCTGCAAGATGAGGAGCTTTATCAACTGCTGCCGATTTTTGCCAAGCTGCTGGGTTTCAACAAATTTCGGCTGACGGGTGGGGAGCCGACCCTGCGGGAAAATATTGTCGAGATTGTGCGCACCATCGCCGACTTGCCCGACGTGCCGGAAGTTGCCATGACCACCAACGGCATCCTGCTAGATCGCCTGGCTGCGCCCCTGGCGGCCGCTGGTCTCCGCCGCGTCAACATCAGCATCGACACGCTCAACCCCGAAAAGTTTCAGCAGATCACGCGCTGGGGCAAGCTGGACGACGTGTGGCGGGGGATGCGGGCCGCCGCCGATGCCGGACTGCGCGTCAAGCTCAACGCTGTAGTGGTGCGCGGGTTTAATGATCAGCAGGATGTGGTTGATCTGGCTCGCCTCACCTACGAGTTTCCCTGGCAGGTACGATTTATCGAAATGATGCCGTTTGGCGAAGTGTCTGGCTTTCAGCAGCAAAACACCGTCAGCGAAGCAGAATTGCTAAGCATCATAGGCGACCAGTTACAGCCGCCGGAACTGCTGCATCAAGGCATGTTAGACGGGGAAGCGCGGCTTTATCAACTGCCGGGCGCAGTGGGAACCCTGGGCTTCATTAGCTCTGTCACCCAGCCGTTTTGTGCAGGCTGCAACCGGGCGCGGCTGACGGCAGATGGGCGGCTGCGGCTGTGTCTGCTGCGGGAAAAGGAGCTAGATTTGTTGACACCGCTGCGCCAGGGAGCCAGTGTGGACGACTTGAAGGCGCTGATCGAGGAGGGTGTCTGGTGGAAGCCGTGGGGCCACGGGCTAGCTGAGCAAGAAGTGCCAATGAACCGGGTGATGTCGGAGATTGGCGGCTAGCGATCGCCCCCATCCAACCCTGCACCGCTACCGCCATCAGGTCTACCATTCAACTCTTCCAGCGATCGCCCCCGCGACAGTTGGGCGATCGCCCAGCGCGCTGTTGCCTGCACCTCCGGGTCAGGGTCGTTTACCGCATGGCTGAGCAGGTCGCTCATCTGCGTCACCACGTCATACATGCGCGTCACGTCTCGAATGGCGTTTTTGCGAACATCGGCGTTGCTGTCGCGCAGGGAAGTTAATAGCGCCTGCTTCATCGGCTTTAGCGTCCGCAGGGCAATCTCCGACAGCGTCGCCAAAATCAGGCTGCACTGCTGCGAATCTGCCTCCACCAGCAGATCGACCAGCGGCTGCACCGCTCGCGAGTCTCCAGCCTGCCCCAGTTCCCAAATCGCCTTCCGGCGAGTTGCTGGCTCAGGACTGTGCAATTCTTCTAGCAGCCTGTCCACAATGCTGATGCGGGGCAGACGGGTCGTTTCGGTTAGCGCGGTGGTATCCGAGTCTGGCAGCTTGAGCGGATCGGCCGGCTGGGGCGATCGCACAGAAGCCGGCACCAGCGCCTGAGAGCGACTCAGAGCACGCTCCGCTGCAATCGGAAACCCATCCGGCTGAGGGGACGGAGTCGGTTCCCCAGACGCCAGTCCCGATGGCGTTGCGGGGGACACCCCGCCTGCATATTCGCTGGGAGCAGCAGCCCGAGACCAGCCGGGCAGCGGCGGCTCTGGGAGCGCCTCACCACCTGCTCCCCCCGCCTCGTCCAGCGCAAGCGCACTGTCCCGTTCCACCACACCCAACCGCCCCGGGCGCAATTGACTATAAATAATTCCAGCGGCGATCGCTAATCCAGCCAGCAGCCCCGACCAGCCAATCCAGCCAGTGCCATCGGCTGACTCTGGCTCCGCCGCAGTCGCCTCGCTCGATGGCGTTGCTCCCAACGGGTCACGCACTGGATCAGGCTCTGCATCCCCAGAGTCTGAAGTGGCCGGGCCAGCAGCCCCGAGGCTGGCACCCGACGACCCTGCCGCATCTCCTAGCAGCGGGGTCTGCTCCCCCAACAATTCGGCTCTGGCCCGCCGGAGACTGTCACGAGTGGGGTCATCCAGCTCGCCCGTGGTCACCAGACCCGACTCTCTTTGAAAGGTTGTCAGGGCTGCCTGGGTAGCTTTATCAAAGTCACCGTTGATGGCACCGTAATAGTAGCCCAGGCGGTTGAGCGTCGTTTGCAACTCACCAACGGCGGCTCCCTGACTGCCCAACCCCAACAACTCCGGGGGCGAAGGCGATGGCGTTGCGTCTGGTGGGCGGTCAACTGCTCCAGGGCTGGACTGGGCTACGGCCTGCGGCGCGGCGATCGCCCGTGTTCCTGCCACCTGCTCCGCCCCAGACACCACAGCCCCACCCAGTATCCATCCCAAACGAGGGGCAATGCCTCGCATCGGGTCGGAGGCAAGTCCCAGGGCAGACATTGCAGTCAGCAGAAAAGCCACAGAGCAGCGCATGAAACTCCAGGTCAAGAGTGCAGACTGAGGAATCGTAGATTGGAAGAATTGGAAGATAAGAACATCACGCCCGTTTTCACCTCAGCGATTCCAGGTTACCCAGACTCATCCCACTCAACCTCTCATTACTAGAATGCTCTATGAGAGCCTGTTAAGCAGCTTGTGAAACAGACTGTTAAGCAACCTGTTACAGTTAATCAGGCTGTCACAATCGCCCGCCAGCCACAGCTCGCCTCACCCGTTTTGAGGATCGTTTTTGAGGATCGTTTATCCACAGGCTTGAGATCGCACCCTGTCAGTTCAGCCCTATTGAGGCAGCGTCTCCTAATTTTAAGCAGCACGCAGGCGGAAAGCATCCGCAATTTAAGGGGTGACTCCCCTCGCTAGTTTAGTGCTCATCCAATTCCACAAAATGTTTGCACAGCCTGCCAAATCGAGTCGCTGATATCAGTCAGGGCATGATCGCTATCAAATTCCAGTAGCTTTACCCAAGGGCGTGTGGCAGCATAGCTGCGGCTGGCTTGAATGGGGATGACCTCATCCCAAACGCCATGCAAGATCAGCGTGGGCAAAGGCCGCCGGAGCGTGCTGTCATCGTACGTCGCAGCATCTGTGATAAATCCGTAGTGCAGCGATCGCCTGGTCTGGTCGCCATAGTGATAGACCGACGAATAGCCCGTTGATTTCCACTGCTGCAACTGCTCTGCACCCAGCCGCAGCAGCCAGTGATCGAGAAACCCAAAGGCCGGTGCCAGCAGCACCAGCTTAGTCACCTGCGGATGGCGATCGCCCAACCAGGCCGCCGTCAGCCCGCCAAAGCTAGACCCAATCAGCACTACTGGCTCTGGCGGGGGCGGCAGCAGCGCCTCAACCTGGGCAATTTGGCGGCTCAGCGACAGGTGGGCAAAGTCGTCCTGGTTCAAATCTGGAATCGCTAGCGGAATTTGCAATGACTGAAAGCGATCGCCCAAATCCCTCGCTTTAGCAGAGTTTGGACTCGACGCAAACCCGTGTAAGTAGCAGTAGAACACCATTGCTTTGCAGTGTTGTGGTCTATATTTAGATCTTCGTTTAGATCTTCTCTGAGACTTCTCTCAGGCTTCTCTGAAGCTTCCCTGAGGGTACGCGATCAGACATCTTCAGACATCTATAGAGAGAGAGCATTTAGAGCGTGACTCTCTCCCTCCCGCCCTCTCCCCTCTCTCCCCCATGGATCTCCTCGAATATCAGGCAAAAGATCTATTTCAAAAAGTCGGCATTCCAGTGCTGCCTTCACAGCGAATCGACCATCCCAAGGACTTAAAAGGACTGAAGATTCCCTATCCCATCGTACTGAAGTCGCAGGTTTATGCAGGCGGGCGCGGCAAGGCCGGCGGCGTGCGCTTCGTGGAAAACACGATTGATGCGGTGGCAGCAGCTCAGGCTATTTTTTATCTGCCGATTTTAGGGCAATATCCCGAAGTGCTGCTGGCCGAAGCCAAATATGCGCCCGACCGAGAGCTATATCTGGCGGTGGTGCTTGACCCGTCGCTGCGGCGACCGCTGCTGCTGGGGTCGCGCGAGGGCGGCATGGAATTAGAGGCCACCTCCCGACAAATCCAGCAAGTGCTAGTGGATGGAGAGTTTTCGCCGTTTTATGCGCGGCGGCTGGCGCTCAAGATGGGGCTGACGGGGGAGCTGATCGAGTCGGTGAGCGCGATCGCCGAAAAAATGTATCACCTATTTTTGACCTACGATCTGGATCTGGTCGAGATCAATCCCCTGGCGGTAAATCCGGCTGGCGAGGTAATGGCGCTGGATGGCAAAGTCACTGTCAACGATGCTGCCTTGGGACGACATCCCGACCTGGTGGCGATGCAGTCGGGCGATCGCGACAGCCCCTCCCCTGCCCCTGCGCCCGCAGGCATGGCCCACCCTGCCCCCTTGGACAAAGCGCCCGGTTTGCCAAACCTCACGCCTATGCTCTTTCCAGGCAATTTGGGGATTCTGTGCAATGGCGCAGGGCTAACGATGGCGACGCTCGACTTGGTAGACCAGGCTGGGGGGCAACCTGCCGCCTGTCTCAATCTGGGGGGCGAGTCGTCCTACCGATTGCCGCCCGACACCCTCTGCGATCGCCTGGAAAAAGGGCTGGACTGGATTTTGCAAACCCAGCGCTTGCGAGGCGTATTACTCAATTTGCTGGGCGGCTCGGCTACCTGTGATGCTGTCGCGGCCGCGATCGCCCATTATCTCAAGCAGCAGCGCCAGCCGCTTAGCCTGCCGCTGGTAGTGCGACTGGGAGGAGCGCACGCCGAGGCTGCCCGCAGGCGGCTCGCCGCCCTAGATCTGCCCAGACTGGTGGTCATGGAATCTCTCGACGAGGCCATTGCCAAGGCGATCGCGCTCAGCCAGGCATAAGCGATCGCCCGCTCACGCTGTCACAGGTCAACGCCTGGAATCCAAAATCAAAAACCCAAAATCCCAAATTAGCCTCCCAAACCCATCAATCCCATCCAGCATCACCCCTCATCAGGCATGGATCTATCAGCACACAGCAAAGTTTTAGTGCAGGGCATCGCAGGTGCCCTGGGACAGCTTTATACGGGCCGAATGCAGGCTTACGGCACCTCAATTGTGGCGGGCGTATCGTCCGGGCAGGGCGGTCAAACGCTAGACGGCGTGCCCATTTTTGACATGGTGGAGCAGGCACTCCAATCTGTCGGGCCCATCGATGCGACGGTGATTTTGGTAGAGCCATATCGCACTCTGGATGCCGCACTGGAGGCGATCGCCGCTGGGATTCGGCATCTGGTGCTGGTCACAGAAGGCGTGCCGCCGCTCGACATGGTGCGACTGCTGTATGCAGCCGAGCGAACCGACACCCTCGTTGTGGGCCCCGACAGTCCCGGTATTATCCTGCCGGGGCAGATCCTGCTGGGAACCTATCCTGCCGAGCTATATTCTCCTGGCCGCATTGGGCTGATTAGCCGCAGCGGCACGCTGACTCACGAAATCGCGCTGCACCTGACCCAGGCGGGGCTAGGGCAATCGATCGCAGTCGGCATCGGGGGCGATCGCATTGTTGGCTCCTCCTTTCAGCAGTGGCTGCAAATTTTGGATGAAGACGACCAGACCGAGGCGATCGTCCTGGTCGGCGAAATTGGCGGCAATAGCGAAGAAGAAGCCGCCCGCTACATTGTCGAGGCGATCGACAAGCCCGTGATCGCCTACATCGCCGGTCGCACAGCACCCAAAAATCAGTTCATGGGCCATGCGGGCGCAATCATCGCATCCCTGGTCGCGGGCTGGGGCAGCGAAATTGGCACCCCCGACAGCAAGTTTGCCGCCTTCCAAACCGCAGACATCCCCGTTGCCAGCCGCCCTTCAGATATCCCCCACCTGCTCCAGCAAGCGCTGCGAGTCTGATTCACCCCCTGGTGGCCGCATGTAGCAAGATGACAGGATTTAGGGGTCAGGGGCAAACGCTAGGCTGCTTTGAGCTT
>RFIF01000275.1 GCA_003695655.1 Cyanobacteria bacterium J069 | reverse complement strand
CATCACTTCCACGTCCATCAGCTCCAGGCTAATGGGGCCGGCGTTTGCGCGATGGGCAACTTTTTCAACTTCGCTGCTTTGCAGCTTGAGCTGTCCGGCACAGGGCAGGTCTGCGACAAGCCGCAGGCTGCCTGTTTCCAGAAGCGTCGCCCGCAGGGTCAGCAAACCAGCCGTGGTATGCCACTCCCGCTCTAGCGTGGGTTGAGATGGCGAAACAGTCAGTACCAGCGTATTCAAAATTTCCCGGGCGGCCACCAGCGACAGCAGCATTTGCTGGGGCTGGGTTGCTGCATCGTAGTGGTCGGGCACGCCGTCCAATACGGTTGCCGAGGCTCCGGAGCGCGCAGGAGCCGCCATCACATATCCAGCCAGATGATTCAGCGCGACAGACTCCCCTGGAAACAGGGACTCGACGGCCTGCACGAGCTTGCTGCCTTCTCGCAAAGAGGATTGCAGCAGGTTCTGGCACTGCTCAAACAAGCGATTCAACACGCCCTCTGGCATCGGTACTGGCAGGTTGAGTGCCTGCATCTGGGATGCCCAGACGGTTGCAGTCGCTCGCTCTGAGGCGAAGGTATCTTCATACTCTCGCAGCTCGGTTTCCCAGGGATAGAGGGGCGGTCGGCGCTCGATTTCCTCCCGCAACCGATGTCTCAACAAAGCATAAAAACGGTCTTGCACAGCAGGTATCTCTCCTGAATGGGATAATGGTGTGTCTTGAAATGAAAAAACGTCCGACCCGGTCAAGTAGTTCAACAGCGTGTTGATCTCTTCCGAGTCGAGCAGATTATCGTGATTCGATTGCGGATGTGCTGCATCCAACGCATCACGTCCGGTGGATAAGCCGGCATCCCCTGATGGTGCAGCAGTCGATTGATCTAGCTGTTGTAGGAGCCAGGAAACAATATCCTCAGCTTCTGAGTCACTATTCATCCCCCGTTACTCCTGCTCCGGACACTATATTGTTACGAATTTCCCAAGCCAGCTCTAGCAATTTAGACCACTGTTTTTGCACTTGGGTTGCCGTACATCCGAGAGATTGGGCGATCGCCCCGTCTGATTTTCCCTGCTGTTTGAGTTTTAACATTTCCTGCTGCGGCGCGCTGATGCGGTCTAGCAACTCGCCCCACTGCTGTGGCGTCAGCCCCAGATTGCGCTCCAGATCTGCCTCTAGCCATTGATGCACCAGTTCCCAATGGTGCGACAAGGCAAACCGGATCAGGTGATACTTAAACCGCTGCTGCAAATAGTCCCGCTGGCGGGGGCTCAGTCCCAAAATCTGTTCGATTTCCTGGGTGGGCAGGTCTTGAAGCCGCAGCGTGAAGTAGTCGGCACAGTCTTTTTGCTGGCGCTCCTCCAGATAGCTCAGCAGCTCCGATACCACCGTGTGCCGCAGGGAGTCTTCTTCGACTTCTGGCTCCTGGGCGACCATCTGTTCCCGCACCTGCTGCATGGGTGCGCCGCTGCGTGACTGATCCGTTTCGCCCGTTGCCCCTTCGGCCGCCTGCTCCATGTCCACCATGGTTTCGGGCGGCTGCTGCTGAGAAAAGGTCTGCGCCCGCAGAATAATGAGCTGCTGGCTACGGCGACCGGGCAGCGGAATCCGTCGCTTCCCATAGCGCTCGGTAAACGACATATATTCAGACAGCTCTAGCGCGGTGCGGGGGGTATAGGTAGGGCTGAGCTGGTTTTCCCGACGAAAGGCGTTGATGGCTTCGATGTAAAATCCTTGCAAGAAGTCTTCGATCAGGTTTAGCCGGGCCTGATAGCTAGATTGCACTTGGGGCGGCGTAATATAGCGATAAATGACGGCGCTAAGGGCGCTGTGTAATTCAATTCGCCCTCGGCGTGACCCAAGCCGGTAATATTTCAAACATTGATCGAGTCGGTGACGGGCAAGTGTGACCGACCAGGTATCGACCTCTCCAGAAGACTGAATGCGCTTGCTTTCTGAACAGATGCGAGCGACTTCCCCGGTAATGCGGGATGCCACGTCACGGCAGCTTTGCTCAGACGCACGGGTGCATTGCTTTAGCTCGTCAAAAACCAGGTTAAAAATAGCCTCCACGCCTTGGGTGCTCTCTCCCTGATGGATGTAGATCGTTACAACGTTAACACACCCTTACGGAGTGGCAAGGGCAGGGTAGTGCAGCCCCAGTCTTGGGTAAAGACTGGCGTTTTTGTGATCAACAGCCTGATTCAAGTGGAGCCAGCGGTCGCTGGACATCGCTAGACGCATCATCAAGAGCGATCGCCCTTGATAGCCAAAACGGAACGGTCGAAACGGGGACGCTGGGACAGAAACGCTGGGGCAGAATCGCTAAAACAGAGATTCAAGAGATCCAGGGGCAGAACGATTGCAAAGCCATTCGGCAAAGCCATTCGTTTATTGGCGATCGCCCGTTACTCTCTCACCTTAACCTCTGTAAAAGAGGAAGTGCAAACTAAAGTTGTGAACTAGACTTAATGGAGATAATAGCCCGAAGATCAAACAGCGCAACTTTACGGTATGACTCTTGACCAGCAGCTTCAAGACCTCGTTCAAAACGCTCCCCAAGATGGGACAACGCCTGCGGCAGTTGCGGCGATCGCCCCAGCCCTCAAGGAAATTGCCCAACAGCTTCGCCATCTCCAGTATTACATATTGCAAACCCTGGAGCAGCAGTGGGTGATGACCACGCTGAACCATCGCACCCAGTCCGAGGCGCAAAAAAATGTGGTTTACGCCTTTGCCAACTTGAAGGATGCCACCACCAACCCTCTGGCCAAAGACCCGCAGATTGCCGCTTTTCCGGTGCCAGTTACGCATATTCTGTTTCAGATGGTGGCGATGACGGGTGTAGACAGCATCATCTTTTTTGAAGTGCCAGGAAATTTGAACGCAGGCACCGAAGTCACCCGAGCCAATCTGCAAGCGCTGATTCAGCTTTTCTTGCAGCAGTCTCGCGGCGGGTCGCCGCTGCCGCCCGACCTGGCTTAACGGTTTGCCGGTCTTTTTGGTCAGTCTTTCCGTCCCACCCGCTCGTGTAACTTATCCAGGATTGTTATAGATAGAGTGTAGATGAAGCAGGATGGGTGCAAGCTACCAGCGCATTCTGCTTGCGATCGAATTCTGCTTGGGTAGCGCGGTTCCTTAGCCCCAGCGCAGACCTATGAACGCCCCCCGCCATACCTTTAGGCGCGCCAATGACAGCTTTCGCAAAGCCGACCATGCCAGTTGGCATCGTCAGCAGAGTCGGCTGCATATCTTACGATCGCAGCTTGGATTCACCGAAACGCCATCCTCTCGCCCCAAGTCTTGCCTGGGCTGCGGACATTATCACGGACTGGCCTACGGCTATGGCGATCGCCGCCAGGTGCTGATCTGTGCCTTTCATCCCTTTGGCTGGCAGAGTGGAAACTGTCCAGACTGGAATGAAGACAGTTAACCCCGAAAAACAGTTAACCCCGAAAAACAGTTAACCCTGGCTCAGCTAGCAGCGAATTGCGGACTGAGACTGCATTCTCGACACCTCCTCAAGGCCCCCTCAAAGCCTCCTCAAGCCAGTGCGATCGCCCGCCCCAACCTCCGCTGAATCAGCAATAATCTATACTCAAAGCTCTTTTTTGCGGACATTTTCGATGGTTAACAGCGGCGGCCTTGCCTCTGCGATCGATACTATGCAAGAGGCTCGTAGAATTTATAGCGCTCAGCTTGCATGATTTTGAAAACTCGTCGGGCATGGTTTGCCCTGCTCCCTGCCCTTGCAATGGCTCTCCTCGTCTGGGTTTGGGGACTGTTTCCCACGGTGGCGCTGGCCCGCACAGCAACCAGCGCTACACCGTTTTCGATTCAGCCCTATATCGACCGCGTGGTCGATCGGGTAACGGAATTTACGCTGGACAACGGCATGAAATTCATCGTGCTGGAGCGTCATCAGGCTCCGGTGGTGTCCTTTATGACCTATGTCAACGTGGGCGCTGCCTACGAAGCTGAAGGCAAAACCGGAGCCGCCCACTTTCTGGAACACCTCGCCTTTAAGGGCACGACGCGCCTGGGCACCAGCGACTATGCCGCCGAAAAGCCGCTGCTGGCGCGGCTCGATCGCCTGTTTGACCGCATTCAGGCAGCCAAAGCCGCTGGGCAGCCGGGACGGGCGGCAGAGCTTCAGTCCGAGTTTGACCGCGTGCGATCGCAAGCCGCGAGCTACATTCGTCAAAACGAATATGGGCAAATCGTCGAGCGCGAAGGCGGCGTGGGGCTAAATGCCACCACCTCGGCCGACGCCACGCGCTATTTTTATAGCTTCCCATCCAACAAGCTAGAACTGTGGATGTCGCTGGAGTCTGAGCGGTTCCTCGATCCGGTCTTTCGCGAGTTTTATGAAGAAAAAGACGTGATTTTGGAAGAGCGGCGGATGCGCACTGACAACTCTCCCATTGGCAAAATGGTTGAGGCGTTTCTGGAAGCGGGCTTTCCGGGACACCCCTATGGCCGCCCAATTATTGGCTATGAACAAGATATCCGCAACCTGACCCGGCAAGACATTCAAACGTTTTACGACACCTACTACACGCCAGAAAACATCACCATGTCTGTGGTGGGTGATGTCGATCCGGCAGTGGTGAAACGGCTGGCAGAGAGCTACTTTGGGCGGTTTCGCGCCCGCACCCGTGCGCCGCAGATCGTCGCCCCAGCACCTACCCAGACCGAGCCGCGAGAGGTGGTGCTGCGCCAAAAAACGGAACCTTGGTATTTGGAGGGCTATCAGCGCCCCGCCAGCGAAGACCAGGACAATACAACCTATCAGTTGATTGGTTCAATTCTGACCGGGGGACGCACGGCTCGTTTATATCGATCGATGGTGGAAACGGGGATTGCGCTGAGTGTCGATGTGGCAAATGGGTTTCCGGGCGATCGCTACTCCAACATGATGCTGTTTTTTGCCCAAACAGCACCGGGGCACACCCTCGACGAAGCCGCCGCCCTCCTGAAAACTGAGCTAGATCGGCTGAAAACGGAACCCGTGTCGCCAGAGGAGCTAGACCGGGTGAAAACCCAGGCCCGCGCGGGCATGTTGCAACTGCTGGCCTCAAACCGGGGCATGTCGAGCCTGCTGCCCGAATATGAAGCCAAAACGGGAAGCTGGCGCAATTTATTTGAAGAGCTAAAATCCTTTGAAGCAGTCACCGCAGAAGACGTGCAGCGAGTAGCACAGACGCTATTTGTCCCTGCAAAATTGACAGTGGGTAAGCTGCTGCCAGAGTTGTAGCGGGAGGGATGGGGGATTGAAGGAAGCGGATGAATCTGATTTCGTCCACTTTCTGATCTCGTCCACTTTAATGTTTGGGTTGATTTGCTCTGGGTTGATTGGCTGTTGGCGTGCTTGACCAAGGGCTATCAGACTTCAAAACCACTTCAAAATCACGGCGACGTACTCAGGATTAGGGAAGGTGTTCATGACGGTTTTGCGCTTAAAATGGCTGCGGCGGCTGGCTTGGGGGGCGATCGCCCCGCTTTTGCTCTTGGGTCTTTGGCTGGTTCCTTCCCCGGTGCGGGCGGCCCCCGCGCTGCACTATGACCAGCTCACCTTTCCCCCCTTGCCGCCTGTGCAACTGCCCAACTACACGCAGTTTGAGCTGGACAACGGCCTGATTGTATATCTGGTGGAAGACCATGAGCTGCCCCTGGTCAGCGGCACGGCTTCCTTCCGCGTGGGGGGACGCTGGGAACCGGCCGACAAAGTGGGGCTGAGCGGCATTACTGGAGAGGTGATGCGCAGCGGCGGCACGCAAATCCATCCGGCTGATGACCTGAACGCTTTGCTGGAGCGCCGCGCTGCCTACGTGGAAACGGGCATTGGCTCAGCGGTTGGCAACGCCAGCTTTTATGCTCTCAGCGAAGATCTGTCGGAGGTGTTTGGCCTGTTTGCCGAAGTGATTCGCCAGCCAGCTTTTGCGCCCGACAAGCTGGCCCTGGTGAAGAGCCAGCGGCGCGGGTTTATTGCCCGCCGCAACGATGACCCAGATGACATTGCCCGTCGCGAGTTTTACAAGCTGATCTACGGTGCCCAAAGTCCCTATGCCCGCACAACGGAATATGCCACCCTCGACAGCATCCAGCGCGACGACGTGATTGCTTACCACCGCACCTACTTCCACCCCAACAACATGCTGCTGGGCATTGTGGGCGATTTTGACAGTGCCCAAATGCGATCGCTGATCGAGGCTCAATTTGGCGACTGGCAGCGCAACCCAGAGCTAGACAACCCCGAATTTGACCCGTTGCCCCCCGTTGCCCAGGCCCAATCCGGCGGTATTTTCCTGATTGATCAGCCCCAGCTCACCCAGAGCAGCGTGCTGATTGGCCATCTGGGTGGACAGCTCACCGACCCCGACTATGCGCCGATGACCGTGCTCAATGACGTGCTGAACGGCTTTGGCGGGCGGCTGGTAAATGAAGTGCGATCGCGCCAGGGCTTAGCCTATGTGGTTTATGCCTACTGGTCGCCCCAGTTTGACTATCCGGGCCTGTTTGTGGGCGGCGGCCAGACCCGCTCTGACGCCACCGTTCCCTTCATCCAGTCCCTCCAGTCGGAAATTGAGAAAGTCCGTACTACGCTTGTTTCAGAAGATGAACTAAAGCAGGCCAAGGATTCCGCCCTCAACGCCTTCGTATTCAACTTTGAAACGCCGGGGCAAACGCTTTCTCGCTTGCTGCGCTATGAATACTACGGCTATCCCAAAGACTTTATCTTTCAATATCAAAAGCAGGTAGAAGCCACCACCGCCGCAGACATCCTCCGCGCTGCCCAAACCTATCTCCAGCCCGACAAGCTAGTGACGCTGGTGGTAGGCAACGCCGCCGCCATCCAGCCGCCGCTGACCACGCTAGGCAGCACCCCGCAACCGATCGATATCACGATCCCCGAATAAAGGGGTTGGAGATTAGGGATTGGGGATTAGGGATTGGGGATTAGGAAAGAAGATCGGTTTAGTTTAATCTCGCTGACTGTAGCAAGGGATTTTAACCTAACCCCTAACCCCCCAATCCCCTACCCTTCCTTATCCTGGGCGATCGCCCCCACAGTTCCCTGCACAGCTTGGAGGTAGTCAGCCGGGGCGATGAGGATTTGCAGGCCACGCATCCCAGCCGAGATGGTGATGGTGTCGAACAGCTCAATCAGTTCATCGACAAAAACCGGGTAATCCTTTTTGCAGGCCAGCGCCGTGACGCCGCCGCGAATATAGCCCGTGAGCGGCTGCACCTCTTTGAGCGGAACAGTTTCCACTTTACGGTTGCCCGAGAGCGCCGCCAGCGCCTTCAGGTTCAGGTGCATGTTGCCAGGAATGACCGCGAGCAGAATGCCCGTGCGATCGCCCCTGACCACCAGCGTTTTGAACACGCGCTCTGGCTCCAGCCCGATTTTGGCTGCGACCGACTCCGCGGCCAGGTCGTCTGGGTCTACAGCATATTCCAGCAGCTCGTAGGCAATGCCCAACTTATCCAGAGCGCGAGCAGCGTTGGTCTTCATAACTGAACCGATCCAGGATAATCACCAGGGGCTAATGGGCTGGGGCTAATGGGCTGGGGCTAATGGGCTGGAGCGATTGGGCTGGGGCGATTGGGCTGGAACGATCGGGAGCCAATGAAGCTAGAAGCGGGGAGCCACAAACTCGCATTCGCCCACTCCCACATTGCTGAGCTTCTAGAAGCACATTTGCCCTCCAGCTCCTCCAGCTCCTCCAACCCCTTCTCGATCTCGGCTGGCGTTGCTCTGGAGAAGCAGGCGATCGCCCGATCCAAATTTTGGCTAAGAATGCTATAGTACAATTGTATCAAAACCAAATGGGTACAAATAGGGGCAAATGGGGACAAATGGGACTTTTGGATGGCTTATCTACCAATCCCAGCGCTCCGCTCCTCCAGCTACTCCCTCAGCAAACTCAACGGATGAAAACAAACGCTCTATGACTACAGGTACCAGAGCACGGCGGGCAAGTAAAGCCCCCACAATTTCCGCCAGCGGCACCCGCACCCTGGCGCTCGATGCAGGCAACTACGACCTTAAGTTTTTCGACGGTACGGGACATCCCAAAGCCATCCGCTCGGTGCGCTATCATCTGCCCTCGAGTCGTGACGCCGTCAGCTATTCCGACGCTTCGCCGCTGATTGAGCTATCCGATGGCACGCGCGTTCATTTTGGCGCACAGGCCTACAAATATCGCCGCCAGCAGCAGACCGTTGTCGAAAACAAGGTAGAACTCTCTCGTCTGCACCTCTATGCCTGCCTGGAGCCGTTTAACGACAGCACCGAGTTTACGCTGCAAGTCTACGCCTCAACGCCAGAACCCGCCAAAAACCGGGATGCGATCCGCGAGCATTTGCTGGGGATGCACGAATTTAAGCGCAACGGGCTAGACTATCGCGTCATGGTGGAAAACGTGGAGGTAGAGCGCGAAGGCATGGGCGCGTATCACTACGCCCGGCAGTTGGGCATGGTTCCCGATACGGGCTTCACGATTGTTGTGGACATTGGCGGCGGCACCTGGCTGACGCGCCTCGTGGATGCCGAGGGCGAAGTAATTGACGAAAACGTGATGGATCGCGGCGGGGCCTATGAACTCGCCGCCTCCATTAGTTTCGACAAGCGGCTGACCGCTGCCCTGGGCACCAGCGCCGACCCCAGCATCGTGATGGATGGATTTCGCGCAGATCACACCTACGCCGACACCGAGCTATCCTGGGCACCCTGGCTGGAGGAGCATCTTGACCCCTGGTTTAAGGGCATTTTTCAAACGGTGCGATCGCAATATAACCCCTACATGCCTCGCGTCACGCGGTTTTTGGTGACCGGCGGCAGCACCCATCTGATTGCCGAGCGCGTCCAGGGGCGCAAGCTGTTTTCGGTGATGGGCGACCCCCAGTTTGCCAATGTTCGCGGTTTGTACT
>RFIF01000274.1 GCA_003695655.1 Cyanobacteria bacterium J069 | reverse complement strand
GGCTGCCATGCGGCTGCTGCCGGCGGACCCGCGCATTGAGAGGCGCGTCCTGTTCCACGGGCGCAACGTGATTGAGCTAAACCCGGCGGATCTGCGGCGATTTCGCGGTGAGGTCGTGTCGATCGTGTTCCAAGACCCGATGACCCGGCTCGACCCGCTGATGACCATCGGCGACCACTGCGTCGAAACGCTGCGATCGCACGTCTTGGGACTCTCACGGGCAGCCGCCAAGGAGCGGGCGATCGCCACCCTGGAAGCCGTCAACATTCCCGCCAATCGCTGGAGTCAATATCCCCACGAATTTAGCGGCGGGATGCGGCAGCGAGTGGCGATCGCCCTGGCGCTGCTGCTCAACCCCAAGCTAATCGTGGCCGACGAACCGACCACCAGCCTAGATGTCACCGTCGCTGCCCAGATTTTGCAGGAACTGACGCGCCTCTGTCAGGAGCGGGACATGGGGCTGCTGCTGATTTCCCACGACCTGGCACTGGTGGGCGAATACTGCGATCGCATTGCCGTCATGTACGACGGCAAAGTGGTGGAAACGGGACTCACGGCCACCGTGCTCACCCAGCCCCAGCACGCTTACACCCAGTCCCTGCTCCAGTCTGCTCTCCATATTCAAGCCACGCCCCAGCCCTCTCACATTCCGACGCGCTCACACACAGAATCACCCCTCCTGAAGCTGGAAAATCTGCAAAAGCACTACACGCTGGAGTCCAACTTCCTGTCCCGGCTGGTTTCGGGCAAGCAGGATGCTGCCATCCGGGCGGTGGATGGCGTCACGCTGGATCTGTATCCGGGTGAAATTTTGGGATTGGTGGGCGAGTCGGGCTGCGGCAAAAGCACCCTATCGCGGACAATCTTGCGGCTAGTGGAGCCGACGGGCGGGCGAATTGAATTCCTGGGGCAAACCCTGACCGACCTATCGCGAGCCGACATGCGCAAGCAGCGACGGCAGATGCAGATGGTGTTCCAAGATCCGCACGCCTGCCTGAATCCGCTGATGACCGTCGGACAAAGCATTGCCGATCCGCTGTTGATTCACGAACTGACGAACGAGGCGGGCGCAAAACAGCAGGTGTTGCAAATGCTGGAGCGGGTGGGGCTGACGCCGCCGGAAGACTATGCCCAGCGCTATCCGGGCGATTTGTCGGGTGGGCAACAGCAGCGAGTGGCGATCGCCCGCGCCTTGATTACTCGTCCCAAGCTGCTGATCTGCGATGAACCTGTGAGTATGCTCGATGCCAGCGTCCAGTCCCAGGTGCTGGAACTGATGCTGCATCTGAAGCAGGAGTTTGACCTGACGTACCTGTTTATCACGCATGACCTCTGGCTGTCCCGATTTTTGTGCGATCGCATCGCCGTCATGAACGCGGGCAAAATCGTCGAACTGGGCCCCACTGCCGAGCTATTCGCCAACCCGCAGCATCCCTACACTCAAACACTCCTGAGCGCTGCGCCCTTGCTCAGCCGGGGGGTGTGATAGAGTAAACCGCTTGCCTGAGTTATGGCGCAGCACCACCGCGCCATAACTACGCTCTCAGATCAGCATTCATGCCAGAGGTTTAGGGCGCGTCATCAATTCACCTCAGAATGCTTGAGGAATCGACACTATCGCGCCCGCCCCAGCAAGTCAAGCTAGGGGCGGAAACCCCTAAGAAACCAGTGTTTTGCTGACAATTGATGACAGCCGCTAGTGATCAAAAACGGGTTTAACCACGCCATACTCTTCCCGCACAAATCCCGCATCTCTAAGTCAGCATTAAACCTCGGTGTCGTCAGGATCAGCGTTCGCAGAACCCGTGTCTACAGACTCAGCGTTTTCGGCAGCAACATCCTCACCTGTGGTTCCTGCAATTTCGACCTCTGCGGCAGTTTCCTCGGTGTTTGCGCCCGTATCGGCATCTGCTTCTTCGGCTTCGCCAGAAGGCGGCACCAGGGCCACATCGGCGATCGCATCATCCTCATCCAGCCGCTGCACGCGCACGCCCGTGGCCGCCCGCGACTGGCAGGAAATCGCGTTCACCACCTGGCGAATAATAATGCCGCGACTCGTCACCAGGATCATCTCATCGGTTTCATTCACCACGCGCAGCGCCGCCAGCTCATCGCCCGTTTTGCGGAAGCGAATCGCCCGCAGCCCCATGCCCGCACGCTTTTGCAGCCGGAACTGATTTACCGGAACGCGCTTGCCCAGCCCGCCCGTAGTAATCACCAGCACCCATGGGCCCTGCGCCGTAGCACAATCCTCTTCAGGAATTTCGGCGTCGCTGTCGGTGTCGTCGCTTTCGGCAATGGTTTGCACCACCTGGCTCGGCAAAATGTCCATGCTGATCAGCTCGTCGCCATCCCGCAGGTTCATCGCCCGCACACCCCGCGTCGGCCGACCCAGCGGACGCAACTGTTCGTGGTTGGTGCGGAAGTGGATGGTCATGCCCTTGCGCGAGCCGATGATAATGCTGTCTTCCGCCGTGGTCAGGCGCACCCAGCGCAACTGGTCGCCGTCCTCCAGCGAAATCGCAATCAGCCCGTTGGTGCGGATGTTGCTAAAGGCCGAAAGCTGGGTCTTTTTGATGAAGCCTTTTTG
>RFIF01000273.1 GCA_003695655.1 Cyanobacteria bacterium J069 | reverse complement strand
TAGCTGATTGGACTTAGCTGATTGGACTTAGCTGATTGGACTTAGCTGATTGGACTTAGCTGATTGGACTTAGCTGATTGGGCTTAGCTGATTGGGCTTAGCTGATTGGACTTAGCTGATTGGACTTAGCTGATTGGACTTAGCTTAATTGAACGACGGGCTGATTCTCGGTAAGGATGCGGTTGGTTAGCAGATCATCGACGGTGATTCGCAGGAAGCGATCGCCATCCACCCAAAACTGTACCTTGATGCGATCGCTCCCTGGCGAACCGGGCGGGTCGAGGCGGGCGATGGTGCGGGCGCGGTCGGTGTCGTTCAGCGGCTTCACCTGAGACATGCCGCCCGTGACGCGGGTAACCAGGCGATCGCCCTCAAAGAATACTTCCGTCGTGGTGGTGTCTGCGCCCAGCTCGCCGATGATCAGCTCGATGCTGGGCTGATTGTCCAGCGACGCGCCGAGGGCCAGCTCGACGGGCTTTTCCATGGGGTAGGGCTGTCCCTCGCGGATAATGGGATGCCAGCCGTGGCGGCGATTGCGCCGATCCCAATAGCGGACACCGTAGCTGTGGTAGAGATAGTCCTTCACCTCCACGCCCTGAGCAACTTGCAGCGCACCGTGGGCGATCGCCTCAAAGGGCTGTTCCGAGCGGATCTTGGCGGCGGGGAAGTATTGCTGCACCCAGGCCTGCACGGCGGGAATCTGGGCCGTGCCGCCCACCAGCAGCACCGCGTCGATATCGCCGCTTTCCAGCCCCTCGCGCCGCGCCTGCTGAAGCACCTGGCTCATCGAGTCGTCGAGCCGCTCAAAAAAGCCGTTGGCTTGCAAAATCTCCTGGAGGCGATCGCGGCTGAGGCGCAGCTCAAAGCTCTCCAGCGTTTCGTCGTTGAAATAGGCTTCGCTGGCGTCGGTCTGTGCCGAAAGCTGAATCTTCAGCCGTTCCACCAGCCGCAGCGTCAGTGGAGAAACGGGCAGTTCCTGCTCCGCTGCAAAGTGATCCGCCAGCCAGTTGTCGATGTCGGCTCCGCCCAGGTTTTGCCCCGCCTTAGCCAGAACGCGGGCAGTTTTGGGCTTTTGCCCCGATTCCGTCAGCGTTTTTTGTCCCCACTTCAGCAGCACGCCGAGGGGCTTCGTGCCGCCGGGCGATTTCTCCAGCCGCACCAGCGACAGATCCAGCGTGCCGCCGCCAAAATCCACCACCAGCAGCGTGCTGCCCCCCGCCAGCCCATAGCCCAGCGCCGCCGCCGTCGGTTCATCCAGCATCCGCACCTGCTGCACGTTCAGCGACTCACACGCCCGCGCCAGCCACAGCCGATAGGCTTCAAAACTATCCACAGGCACGGTGAATACCAGCGTTTCCAGGTCGGGGTCGGTCTGCTGAAGCTGCCCAATCACCTGCGCCAAAAACCACTCGCCCACCTGCTCAAAGCTGACGCTGCGCCCGTCCAGATCTGGCAAAAAGCCCTGAATATCTGCGCCCACGCCCCGTTTGAAGTTGCGAAAAAAGCGCGGGTCACGGGAGAGATCCAAACCGCGATCGCGCACGGTTTGCCCGGCGATCGCCTTGCCTGTCACCGCATTTTCCACATACAGCAGGCTGGGCACCAGCGGCGGATTGCCGCCCACTTGCAGAGAAAGTCGGTCTAGCACCACGGTTTCGGGCTGCTGTGTGGCGGCGTTCCAGCGGGCGATGACGGTGTTGCTGGTGCCAAAGTCGATCGCGTAAGGCATTCAGGGGTTAGGGGTTAGGGGGTGTTGCTCCAAAATCGAGACTACCAATTAAAGGGGGCAGGTGCCAGGGTTTCATGATCTGGCGCAAACGTCTGGCGCGATCGGTCGTTAAAGTCTGCAATTTTTCCTTGCGTGGGGCGATCGCATCTACTATAATCTTGCATCAAGCTGTGATGATGCCAAGTCAGCGCGGCTTAACTTTCTCCCCGAAACTTTGGTCGTGTAGTCGTTTTACGGCATTGGCAGGTGCTACCAACACCTACCAACGCCTGACCCCAGGACAGGGATAGGCTGTCTCAGGGCTTTGCCTATTTTATGGCCGCCTTGAAACTTGCTTGATGTCTCCGGGCGGCCATCTTTTCGGGGTTTCCTAATCCATCGTTTCAAAGAGGAAACCCTGATGTTGCAAATTCAATATGTGCTGTCGTCTTCAACCCCGGAGGCGACACAAGCTTCTGTGCAATTTTCGCTGCCGCCAATCTGCCCGCCCATGCCGCGCCGCCGCCTGCGGGTGTATCTCGTCGGCTCCCCGGAGGACACTCAAAACGCGGTCGATCGCCTCCACCTCGCCCGCTTTGCCGAACGCATCGAATGGAGCCGCCCGGTGCAAGTCACTGAGAACGGTATCCTGATTCGACCCGATGCGGGCGATGTGCTGCGCTACATGCAGCGATCGAGGTAAGGAAACAGGAGGGTGATGTTGCGCCAGCGCTTTCAGGAATGGAGAGCGCTGGCGCAACATTGCAGAACAACATCGCCCCCACATCGCCCGGTTCTGCAACGAAACCTAAGGGAGGTTCGGCAGCAGAGGGGCAAACAGACTTTCACACCTCGCATCCTGAATTAGCACCTGCGCCCTGATTCCTCCCCTCAACTTGTTAAACTAACGGTCATACGGACTTGGCGCACTGATATGAGTGAAGCGAGTGTCCCTCACGCCTTTGCTTTGCAGGGGCTGGCGGAGGACGAGGTTATTGCACGACGCGCATCAGGACAAGGCAATAACGTCACGCTTCAGTCCACCCGTTCCTACGGGCAGATTCTTCGTGAAAATCTATTTACATTCGTCAACGGCGTTTTCCTGGTTCTCAGCCTGGTGATGTTTTTGCTGCGGCGACCGGGCGACGGCTTTTTGGTCGTGGTCGTCATCTTTGGCGGCGTGCTGATCAACATTTACCAGGAGATTTGGGCCAAGCAGAAGCTCGATCAAATTGCGCTGCTGGGTCGGCCGCGCGCAACGGTGATTCGAGCCGGGCAAGAGCGAGAAATCGACCCCGCCGAAATTGTGTTGGGCGATACGCTGCTGCTGCGGCCGGGCGATCAGGTGGTGGTGGATGGGGCAATTGTGGGAACCGGCCACGCCGAGCTAGATGAATCGCTGCTGACGGGCGAGTCGGAGCTGGTGCCCAAAACGGCAGGCGAGGCGGTCTATTCCGGCAGTTTTTGCGTCAGCGGCACGGCCTGCTACGAAGCGCAAAAGGTGGGCAAAGATACCTTCGCTTATCAGCTCATGGCAGGAGCGCGGGCGTTTCGCCACATTCTGACGCCGCTTCAGCGCGAGATTAATGTGGTGATTCGCGTATTTGTGCTGATCGCCTGCTTTTTGTGGATTTTGATCGGCATCAGCTTTCTCAGCCAGTCCTATTCGCTCAATGATGTGGCGCAGCGGGCGGCGGTGGTGGCGGGGCTGGTGCCGGCGGGGCTGCTGCTGGCGATTACGCTGGCCTATGGGCTGGGAGCCGTGCGGATGCTGGGTCAGCAGGTATTGATTCAGCAGGCCAATGCGGTGGAGTCGCTGAGTAATGTGGACGTGCTGTGTCTGGACAAGACGGGGACGCTGACGACGAATCACCTGGTGCTAGAGGCCGTGTATCCGATTGGGATTCGGGAAGAGGAGCTGCGATCGCACTTGGGAGATTTTGCCGCCAGCCTCAGCGCCACGAATCGCACCAGCGAGGCGATCGCCGCCATCTGTCCGGGGCAAGCGCGATCGCCGATTGCCGAGGTGCCGTTTTCCTCGGCGCGCAAATGGAGTGCGATCGCCTTTGACCACCACCCCCGCCC
>RFIF01000272.1 GCA_003695655.1 Cyanobacteria bacterium J069 | reverse complement strand
GGTCAGGGGTCAGGGGCAGGGTAAGATAAGCAGTGCGAGGCGCATTGCCGATCAACGCAACGCATTATCTATACTTTTTACACGGATAAAATCTGCTTTGCGATGGAAACGGTCTTGTCAATAAAGCTTGCAACATCAGTGTCCTGCTGAATTTCAGAGGCTGTTAGCACTGCGCCGACCCAGTGATCGGTGTGCCACTTTCCGGCAGACAGGGTCGGCAGGTCAGATAAGTCTGGATAAGGATAGGGCGTGATGTACCAGTAGGGTTCGGCATAGGACGGATCGCCCGGAGACAACCCCACGCCGAGATATTTCGTGTCGGCTTCGGTTTTGCCAGAATAGGTCATCAGCGTGGCCATATCGAAGTGATGAGGCCAGATGGCGATCGCCGCTGCTGCTGGATGTTCCGCCACGATCTTAGCCAGGAGCGGTCGGGTGTGGGCAAAGTAGGCGGCCACGGCTTCGCGTCCTGCGGCATTGCCCGGTGCAAAGGTCGCTCCGGTGGCGAGGGGATGGTCTGGGAAGTCGTCGGGTGGATATTCCAACAGCTTGATTGCATCCGTCGCAACGCCCAGCTTAGCCAGCTCTGCTTTATGCCAGTCAAGGGCTTGCTGCATCGTCTGCCCTGCTAGTGGTAAGGTGGCGATCGCCACTCCATCTTTTAGGATCACGCTAGTCAGTGAATCCGGCAGCAGCGCCAGTTTCACCTGTGTTTCAGGAATCGGCTTGCTAATGAAGCCAGGAAGCGACTCGTCCCAATCCAGCGACACCTGACTGCCGTCGGGCTGGGGTTTGCCTAATGCTGCGCCTGTCGCTGCGATGAACTGCACCGCGTAATGCAATTGAATGCGATCGGATACCAGATCTTGAGGGTTCATGGAGGGGTTGGGGGTTAGGGTTTGGGAAGCGATCGGGATAAATTTTGGAATACGTTGTTCACGGGGTATTGACAGAATAATGACAGATTATTGCAGGCATTTACGAATGCGATCGCCCATGCACAGCGCCTTAGCAATGATGTTTAGCGTTGGGTTAACCGCACTGCTAGAGCAAAAGAAACCTGCCGTTTACTACGTATAGGGTATCAATAAAGCAGCCCAGCCCCCAGCCTTCGATCCCATAGTCCGCCCAGTGCGATCGCCCGCTAGATTGCATACGCCCTACTGCTCCTGATAGTTCCAGGTGAGTCCGCCATCGACAAAAAAGGTGCTGCCTGTGATGTAGTCGGCATCTTCGGAGGCAAGGAACGCCACCAGTCCTGACACGTCGCGGGGTTGCCCCAGCCGGCCGAGGGGAATGTTTTTGAGCAAAGCTCCCAACTTTTCAGCATCGTTCAGCAGTTTGGTATTAATCGGCGTTTCGATCGCTCCCGGCGCAACGTTGTTTACCGTGATGCCGTAGGGCGCAAGCTCCACAGATAAATCGCGGGTCAGCATTTTCAGCCCGCCTTTGCTGGCGCAATAGGCCGCAAAGTTGGGAAACGGCAGCTCTTCATGCACCGAGCTAACGTTGATGATTTTGCCGGGGCGCTGTGTTTCGATCAGGTGTTGGGCGATCGCCTGCGTGGCAAAGAACACCCCCTTCAAGTTCACATTCAAAACGGCTTCGTAGTCGGCTTCCGTCACTTCCCAAAAAGGCGCGTGCTTTTCAATACCGGCATTGTTCACCAAAATATCCAGGCTGCCGTAGTGACTGACGCTCTCGTTCACCAAACGCCGCACATCCTCCACCATGCCCAAATCTGCGCCAACGCTGTAGCCTTTTTCGTTATTGCAGTAGCCATCGGCACAGTAGCACTCGCCGCCCGCCGCCCGCACTTTTGCCAGGGTTTCCGCTGCGCCTTCGGGATGGGAGCGATAGTTGATCACGACCTTTGCACCTTCGGCAGCCAGACGAATGGCGATCGCCTGTCCAATGCCCTGACTGCTGCCTGTCACCAAGGCAACTTTACCTGCGAGTTTCATCGAACCTCCCTCAGTTTATGCAAGTATTAAAAGTTGAAAATTTGCGATTCGAATAATTACGAAAAATG
Organism: Cyanobacteria bacterium J069; assembly: GCA_003695655.1. GTDB lineage: Bacteria > Cyanobacteriota > Cyanobacteriia > Elainellales > Elainellaceae > Thermoleptolyngbya. Next base: position 12,733 of record RFIF01000272.1, on the reverse strand, counting down.
TCGCAAAAAGGACACTTAAAGAGGCATCACATAAAGCAGCAACAGATGCAACGGATGATTTCTATTGAACCGCTTTGAAATGAGGATAGAATGAGAGCAATCTGAAGCTTTGATGGCGTTAAAAGAAGAAAGAGCCAAGAATCGATTGCTCTTTTTCAGCTATATGGTCAGCTATATGGATAGAAGACAGATGGACTGATCTCTGCATTAAACTCAACACTTTTGTCTGGATGTTGTCTCCAACGCACGAGTTTTGACGAGACTGTGTAATGATGCACAGAGTCCTTCTTTTGATATCTTCCTGAGATTTTTCTAAGCAAATTCTCATCCCTTCTAGGGATGTCCGTTAGAAAATTCCAAGACTACTATCAGTTCGGTTGGGAATGAAACGGTGACAATCAGCACTATGTCTTTGGGAGGGTCTGCAATGCCCCATTTATCTGTCGAAAAGCCCAATATAACGCTTGGTTTGTTTGATCAATATCAAGCGGTTCGACAATTAAGCGAAATGCTTTGCCAGCCCTTAGCGGTTGAAGATTATGGCGTGCAGAGTATGGCAGATGTCAGCCCGCCCAAATGGCACTTGGCGCACACCTCCTGGTTTTTTGAAACGTTTTTACTCTGCCCTTATCTAGAAAACTATGAGGTATTTAGCGCAAAATACAGCTATTTGTTTAACTCTTATTACGAAGCGGTCGGCAGCCGCCATCCCCGTGCCCAGCGCGGGCTGCTGTCGCGCCCAACCGTAGCAGAAATCTACCAATATCGCGCCTATGTAGATGCGGCAATGCGATCGCTCCTGTCCACGACCGATCCCTCACCAAAAATCACCGAACTGCTCACCCTCGGTTTGCACCACGAACAGCAGCATCAGGAATTGCTGCTCACCGACATCAAACACATCTTTGCCATCAACCCGCTGCGCCCTGTCTATCGCCCCGCTGCCGTAAAAACCGCACCCGATCAGGCTGTGTCTCCACTCCGCTTTCTGGAATTTTCAGGCGGATTGTACACGCTTGGTCATCAGCAGCCTGGTTCTGCCATCGACAACTTTGCCTTCGACAATGAAGTCCCTGCCCACACCGTTTATCTCCAGGACTTTGCTTTGGCATCGCGCTTAGTAACGAATGGCGAATACTTGGAGTTCATAGAAGCGGGCGGCTATGAAAAGCCAGAATACTGGCTGTCGGAGGGCTGGGCGACGGTGCAGACCCAGCGATGGAATGCGCCTTTGTACTGGGAAAAGATTGACGGGCAGTGGTGGGAAATGACGCTGATGGGAATGCAGTCGCTCAACTTGGCGCAGCCTGTGTGTCACGTCAGTTTATTTGAGGCAGATGCGTTTGCGAATTGGTGCGATCGCCGGTTGCCCACCGAAGCGGAATGGGAAGTAGCCGCTGCTGGAATGCCCATTGCCGGAAACTTGCTGGAGAGCGATCGCCTTCATCCGCAGCCTGCATCTGGCTCTCAGCCGATAGAACAACTCTATGGCGATGTTTGGGAATGGACACAGAGTGCCTATCAGCCATACCCCGGTTTTCGTCCGGCGGCAGGGGCCGTGGGGGAATATAACGGCAAGTTTATGTGCAACCAAACGGTTTTGCGCGGTGGGTCTTGTGCCACGCCACCCGGACACATCCGCCCCACCTACCGCAACTTTTTCCCCGCAGGCACCCGCTGGCAGTTCAGCGGCATTCGTCTGGCTCAATAGCGTGCCACTTTACCCCGGTTGCTTCTGCAAATCAAAGCGGTTCATATTAATCTTTTCCTGCTCTTAGGAACTCTGTCTAGAATGCTAGATTTCTTATTCTGACTCGCCTTGAGGAAAGGCTAACCGTTTCTGATTTGCACGTAAAATTTCAGGTCTTGTGATATCTCATCGAAAGTGTTATGACTCCTATCTTGAATTCTCAACTGCGCCATAGTCCTGTCAAGCTATACGACTTTCATCCGCCGATTGAGGACTTTAAAACGTCCATTTTGGCAGGACTACAGCAGCCTCAAAAAGCCATCTCGCCGCAGTTTCTCTATGACAAGCGCGGATCTGAATTATTTGACGCGATTTGCACGCTGCCGGAATACTATTTGACACGTACTGAAGTCCAGCTTTTGCAAGATCACGCGAATGAAATCGCGACATATTTGGGCAACGGAGCGCTAGTGGAATTTGGCAGCGGCAGTAGCCAGAAAGTCCGCATTTTGCTGGGCGCTGCGCCTCAAGTGCAAACCTATGTCGGGCTGGATATTTCGCGTCAGCATCTGTATGAAGCCTGCACGGCGCTGGCGCAAGACTATCCTGGACTGGAGGCGATCGCCCTCTGCACCGACTATACCCAGCCGCTCCCCATCGCCCAAATTCCCGAATTGCAAAACCGCCACACCATCGGCTTTTTTCCGGGGTCTTCCATCGGCAATCTGGAGCCGCTAGAAGCTGTCGCATTTTTGCAAAATGCGGCCGTGCTGGGCGATTTGATCATTGGCGTTGATCTGAAGAAATCAGCGGCGATTCTTGAACCCGCTTATGACGACGCTCAGGGGATCTCCGCTGCCTTTGCGCTGAATTTGCTGACCCGGATTAACCGCGAACTCGGCGCAAATTTTGACCTGTCGCAGTTCGCCTATCGCGCTCATTACAACGCCATCGCCGGACGCATCGAGATGGAAATTGTGAGCCTTGCCGAGCAAAAAGTCAGCATTGGCGATGTCGAAATCTGCTTTGACAGCGGCGAAACGCTGCGAACTGAGTATTCCTACAAATACACGCCCGATGAGTTTCAAATGCTGGCAATGGCGGCTGGATTTCAACCTGTGCAGGTGTGGATTGATGCTCAGCAACTCTTCAGCATCCATTACCTAAAGCGTCTGTAATCAACAAATTTCTGTAATCAACAAATTAAGGATGGTCAGCAGCGATCGCCCCCAGCACTTTTAGCGAAGCTTTTTGAGCCGGAGTTAGCCCCGTAACTCCGGTAATATTCATGCCTTCGTAGGGGCGATCGCTCCTTAATATCTTCAGACACTCCCCTGTCGCAATATCCCACAATCGGATTGTTTCATCCCCACTGCTACTGATCAGACGTTGGTTTATGACATCCATTTGAATGTCATAAATCCATTCTTGATGACCTCTAAGACTGCGTAAAAGACGGCTAGTTTCTAAATCCCAAACATTGATGGTGCGATCGCTACCTCCAGTAGCCAGCCAGCCATTTCGGGTATCCAGACAAAGCATTTGCAGGGTGCCGTCGTGTCCCTGCCAGCGCTGTTGAAGCGCCATGTTGCCAGCAGACCAGATACAGACTTCACCGTTGCTGCCTCCACTGAATAGACACAAACCATCGGCACTCCAGGCGAGAGAAAAGATGGTTTCTTCGACGGGATGGGTGATGAGCAATTGCCCTGTTTCAGCGTCCCATAAACGAATGGTGCGATCGCTGCTACCTGTGGCTAAAGCCTTGCCATCTGGGTTCCAGGCGATCGCCCAAACACGGTCTTGATGGTCGTTCAACACATGCTGGCACTCTCCAGTTATGGCATCCCAAAGGCAAAGCATCGCATCCTCGCTGGCAGTCGCTAATAGTTGGCTATTAGGACTCCAGGCGATCGCCCTGACCGCATGGGTATGTTTCCTCAAAGTCCTCGTGGGTCGGCACGTATGGAGATCCCACAACACAACTGTCTTATCTAGTCCGCCACTGGCGATCGTTTGCCCATCCGGGCTAATCTTAAGTGCGGCGACCCACATGGAGTGTCCATTTAATACCTGAGGTTGAGTGTCAGTTTCGAGGTTCCAGTAGTGCAAATGAGAGGAAGATGTATTTGCAACCAGAATCTTGCCATCAGGACTCAAGTCCATCCCCATTGATTTATTGGCTGCCCCCTGGAGTGTTTTTTGACAATTGCCAGTTTGGCTATCCCAAAACTTCACCGCTTGATCATCGCCACCACTAATCACTAGCGGTGAAACCTGGCTACAGGCTAATCCATTCACCCAATCTGAGTGTCCTTGAATATGTTTTAAAAGCTCCCCTGTCGTGATATTCCACAGGCGAATTGAGCCATCCGAACCACTACTGACGAGCGTGTTCCCATCCCGATGGAAACAAACGTTCAAAATCAAATCTTGCTGACTTGAAATGCTTCTCAAACAGCTTAAGGAGTCCATCGACCAGATTTTTATATAACTATCAAAACTTCCACTAACCAGGAGTGAACCGTCAAAATTCCAGGCTAATGTGCGCACAGGTCGAGCAGATGCGGCAATGGTTTTCAGCAGGTGGTAGGTTTCTAAATTCCAGAGCTTAATTGTGCCGTCATTACTACTGCTGGCCAGGATAGATTGAGCCGGATTAACAGCTAAAGCGCGAACTACCTGCGAATGAGCTGCGATCGCGTTTAATATCTCACCTGTTTGACTCTGCAAGAAGACGATCGCCCCGTCTGCCTGTCCACAAATTAACTGTTGTTTATGGTCTACAAATGCCAAACAGCGAACGGGGCAAGGCGCTCTAAAAAGCTCAACTTTAGCAAAGCTATGGGCCAAGTTATACCGTTGAACGGTATTATCACTGCTGCTGCTAAAAAGAATATCTCCTGCCGAACTAAATTGTAGTGCCCACACCAGATCGGTATGCCCATTGGGACTGCAATGTAACTGTTCCGATTGGACATCCCACAGATCTACGTTGCCATCTTCATACCCCAAAGCGAGGTAGCGATCGCCTGCATCCATTGCCATTGCAGTGACACATTTAAACGCCTGAGTGAAGGTGCAATCTTGAAACTTTGCATAATCAAAATTCACCTGCTTGAGAGATTGTCCTTGAAAACAGGCGCTTCTGATTTGGGTGTGAGAAAAGTCGAAGGATTCTAAACTGATTTTCAGTAGAAAACAAAGATTAATGAGATTGCCAGCACCATATCCCAAAGACCCTTGCTGCCACTCTTTCACCTTTGAAGAGACAGTCAATAGGTGATTTTTTAACTCTGCGTTTGACTGAAATGCTCGTTTCAAGCGATCGCCCACATCCTTTAAGAGCAAACGTGTTTGGCTCTCGCGAATATAGTCTTTGACCGTGGTTTTAATTAGTGCAAACCGATCCAAAAAATTGATATTACCGCTGATCAGCTCCGTCGAAATCCTTTCCACCAGACGATCGCTCACGTATTCCATCACCACGGGCTGTTGGGTGTAGCTGCCTGCGCGTTTCTCAATCAAATTCCGCCAGCTTAAGGATTCCAGAGTTTCTAGCAAACTGGCGCGCGAGACAGCAGGAACGATGTCTTCCTCTAGCGTGGCGATCGCCGTCCACTCACGGTTGATTGCCAGCCAATACATGACGGACTGTTCCAGATAAGATAGCCGCTCAAACTGCTGCTCTAGCAACCGCCGAACGCCATTAAACAGAACGGTATCCTGCGTCAGAAACGGCTCGATCTCGCCTGCAAACAAATCTTGAATAGACGTGGCGACAATCTTAAGGGCGAGGGGGTTGCCGCTATAGCGATCGCACAACTGCCGCTGCTGGGCAGCAGAGCCGATTAGCCCTTTACCCTGAAGTAATGCCTGCCCCACCTCTAGGGAACCACTCAACGTCAGCGATCGCACCGCAAACCCAATCCCTTCTGACGCGGCAATCTCTGCGGGTTTTTCTCGACTGGTGAGAATGATGCAGCTTTGGTGAGGAGTTTCTCCAAGGGTTTGAAACAGATCGCCATAGTTTTCATAGCCATTCCGGTAATGCCCAGCGCGATCGCCCGGTTGCAAAATCGTTTCCACATTGTCGAGGATGAGCAGGCAGCGATGTTTGCGGAGCCAGTGCAACAACTGCCCTACCTCCGCTCGAATGTCTGATTGATCGGAGAGAAACGCCACCAGCGCCGCCAGCAGCCTGTCTAGCGGAGGAGCATTGCCAAGCCCGCGCCAGATAATGTACTGAAACTCCCCTGTCGCGGCCAACTCCTGCGCCAACTTAGCAGCCAGAGAGGTTTTGCCGACACCGCCCATGCCCAGGATCGCAACCAGACGGCACTGGTCTTGCACAATCCACTGACTGAGGGTGTGGAGTTCGTCGCGGCGAGCAAAGAAGTGGCGCACGTCTACGGCTTCGCCCCAGTCGCAGAGCGGGCCCTGGGACATGGGCAGCGGGCTGGCGGGCGTGGGGGCGATCGCCCCGACAGGCTGCGCGGCGGCGGTGGCAGCCGTTCTCGCCCGATAGCGCTCCAGCGCCCCCTGAAAGCTAGTTTTGCTGACCTTTTCGCCCAGCGCTGCGCTGAGGCTGCGCCAGAGGACAGGGCCAATGTCCGTAGACAGATAGCTGAGGGAATATCCAGAGGACTCGGCGATCGCCCCGTAGGTCTGTCCATTCCACGCACCGCGCACGATCGCCAGCTCGGCATCCGACAGATACTTGCCCGCCTGGGCAAACATCGCCGCATTAATCAGGTCGATCGCCTCCTGAAGTTCCATAGTCCGAACAGGAAATTTGCAAGCCGAGAGCCAACAGCTTACCCCAAATTGCCAAGCTAACCCAACCTGAGATTATCGAATAAACTCCATATTCTTCAAGGCTTCCAGGTTTTCTTAAGAATTTGTTACACCAGCCGATCCCCAAATTACCCCAATTTTCCCCAAGTTGCCCCAGCTTCAGGATGGCGCAACTCCCCAGTTTTTCTGTAATGACAGTCACTGGATGCGCCGCTATTGTGGTACTCATGCGCCGTTTGAGACTCTTGCGATCGCCCGTTTTTCTAGATGGTCATGGCAATTGAAGGGCGATCGCTTTCCTGAACTAACGAAGAGGGAAAAACGAAAAACGAAAATTCCAAATCGCCAAACTTAAGCCCAAAATCCAAAATCTTCCTGGGGCAGCCCTGTCCTGCCCTTGGCTTCGCGATGCCAATCTTCTTCCCGATCACTCCAACACTCCAACATCTAAAAGCCATGCAAACTCAACAAAAATTCCTGACCCAATCCCAGCTAAAACAGCTCTCCGAAATATCCCAAATCAATCGCCAAACCATGCCAAAACGCATTCTCGAACTCTGGCATACCGTATGTCGTTTCACATCCTGGCTGCTGATCGATCCGACTCAGCCTGTGATTCAAGAAAAGCGCGATCGCCACGGTCGGCTGTATTGGAAAGTCTATGACCCGCGCACAGGGTATTGCGTTATCTGTGATTCTGAGCAGGAAGTCTGCACCTGGATCGAAGAACACTGGTTTGGCGATCGTCCGTAAACCATTTTGCAGGAGGTATCAGGATGCCGCATTCACTTTCAAAACTCTCACCCTGTCCTGGATGTAGTGCCATGGTTCCCTTTAGCAGTGGAGCAACCCATGAGTACCTGTTGGCATCTCCCGGATGTTGGGCAATGTATGGCGACGTGTTGGCACGAGAATATTCTGATGCTGCCTACGCCAGCGTTCATCGACTCACGGTTGATGCCTATGCCGTTCAGCATCCAGGCGTTCCCTCACCGCAAAGTATTCAGTCCGTTGCGCTCCATCTAATCAGTCTGTGTCTGGTTTTAGAGTGTGGGTTTGACATGGATCAGGCCACCAGAGCCATGCGACAGCACACCCACCGTAAATCTGATTTTGTCTGGCTCACCCCACCCAGCCACCTGGGCGACAAGACTGTGTTGGAGGTATGGCAAGCCCAGGATGCGGCAACCCACATCCAGGCGGTGTGGGCCTGGGCTAGGTCAGCCTGGTCAGCCTGGGAATCGCATCATCAGCAAATTCGACAGTGGATTGTGAACTGAAAGCTGGATGCGGCATCATCGCTCAGCCCTGACTTCCTGACTCGACGCGGCTTCCTTCCAATCGTCTGACCTGTCTGAACGGCGGCCCCGGCAGCGACACGCTCCTGGGCAAAGGCGGCAACGATACGCTGGTAGGCGGTGACGGCGTAGACACCATGACGGGCGGACTGGGGCGCGATCGCTTCTTGTATCTGGGCAATCCCTTTGCCACGCCTGACCCCGACATCATCACCGACTACGAAATCGGGACTGATCAGTTTGCGCTGAAGGGGCGCGATCTGGGCATGACCACCCTCGCGTTTCAGAAGGGCAACGCCGCAGAAATCATCGCCGATGGCAATGCGCTGGTGCTGCTGGATGCGTTCGACAGCGCTGGAGACGCTGCTAGAGCGATCGCCGCCAACGGCAACATCACCACCAAAGAGGGTGTGTTTGTTTACCACAACCTGACGCAGGGCATCAGCCGCCTGGTGTATTCCAAAGACCTGGCGGGGGGCGGCGACTTCACTGTGCTGGCCAACCTCACCAACCAGGCAGGGCAGACGGGCATCACCAATCTGGCGGCATTTTCGGCCAGCGATTTCAGCCTGATCTAAATTGCAATTTTGGGTTTTAGATTGGCGATTTGAGATTACGAGTCCACAAGGAGAGACAACATGGAACATAATTTTGAACGCTATTGCGAATTGGAATTAATTCCCGATTTGCGCCCTTCGCCCTACGATTTTCAGCCGCGCATTACGCGACTGTGGGACATTGGACAACTGCTTGTGTATCGCCTTGCGTCGGGGCATGAACCGATGATTCGCCAGTGCGTGAATCACAAAGGGGAGGTGAAATGGCGCGTCTATGATCCCGTGGGCGATCGCATCTATTTTTTGGATTCCGAACAGGAGGTGCGTGAGTGGCTTGAAAACTGACAAAACTAGCTTTTTTGACTCCAGATTCGTGCAAATGACTGATCTATCTTCGTTCATGTCTACATTCGTTTACTCATCACACGCTAACACCACAAGAGGACTCATCATGAAACGGACTCAGATTGCAGCTACAAATCTGCTGATGGCGGCATCCCTGCTGGGGCTGGTGCCTGGGGCGATCGCCTCCGAAGTCGCCGTTAATTCCGAAAACCTGCCCGCTTCCCTCAATCAAGCTGCACGGGGATGTAGCTTACTCAACGGCACCTATCACGAGATGGCTAACGGCAACTGGATTTGCTTATACGGTGCTGTGCGCCTAAATCCTAACTTAGGGATTCACTGTAATCTGGACTACGAGTGCGATCGCCTGGTCTATCGCCCAAATGCCAATGGCAACGCCCAGTTGCAGTGGGAGCGCATCATCTCCGAAGAACGCCACGAAGACTAGCCTCGCGGTGTTCCGGCTCTATCATACTTAACCCAAAAACCAAAAACTGACTGGCTCATACTCATAGCGCGGAAAGGACTTTCCCCCTTAGTCCTTTCCGCCACCCCTGATTCTCCAATGCCCTCGCATCAGTGCTGTGGAGCAATCATCCCCAACCCCTTTCACAGGAGATATTCCCCCATGTCTGCATATCGTCGGCATCGAGCCTTGCAAGATCTCTATGCCCAGGCTTGCCTGTTCGATGAGTCGTCTTATCTGCCAGGTGAACCCAATACGTTCTCAGAGCTATTCTCAGAAGAATCCATTTAACACTCAAAGTCCATGCCCAAACCAGTTCAAAAAATGCAACCTTACTCGCAAAAAGAGCGATCGCCCATCTGACTAAAACCTATCTGAATCTTGCCCGATCTCAGTCTCCACTTAGGGTTTTCTGAATCCATTTCTGATGCACTTTCTCATTCCATTGATCCAAGAGGAATTATCATGGCACGTTCTGCATTATTTCGTAAGTTTGTAAAACTACTGCACTTATCTCGTTCTAGTTCTGATTCGCCAGCACATGCGCCAGTTTCAGTTTTTGCCGATTCAGAAAGTGAACAAACAGGCTCTCCAAAGTATTCGCGGCGGCGGTTTCTGCGCCATTCTGCGCTGGCAACCGGAGCGGCGATCGCCTCCACAGCGCTTTCCGAGTTACCACGTCTGGGCAGCGTTTTGGGCTACAGTAAACCCACTGTGGCGATCGTAGGCGGTGGCATCGCGGGACTCAATGCAGCCTATCAGCTTAAGAAACTGGGCATTCTTGCCACCGTCTATGAAGCAAAATCCTACTTGGGCGGACGCATCCAGTCACGTACTGTAGCGGGCGATCGCCTGGTGAACGACCTCGGCGGCAGCTTCATCAACACCGACCATGAAGATATCCTGGCGCTGGTGGAAGAGTTTGGGCTGGAACTGTTCAATCGGGTGGAAGATGCGGCACAGTCTGAGTTTCCTGAAACCGCCTATTACTTCAACGGCAAGGTCTTGAATGAGGAAGAACTGGTAGACCTGCTGCGGCCGCTAGCCGACCAACTGGCCACCGATCTAGCATTGCTCGACGAAGATTTCGACACCTACGCGCCGCAGTTTGATGCGCTCAGCGTCTCCGACTATCTCTATCAGCATCGAGATAAGATCCCTGCGCCCGTTGTGCGAAAACTGGCAGAAAATGCCATCCGCACCGAATACGGCGTGGAACCTCATGAATCCTCAGCATTGCAGCTTATCTACACCGCCCAACTGCTGGATGAAGATACCGTATCCATCATCGGCAGTGACGAAGCTTATTACCTCAAAAACGGCAGTGCTGATTTGATCAGAGCTTTGACCGAGGCACTGGCAGATCAGATTCGCACCAGCCAACCGCTCACCCAGGTGCGATCGCACGGCGACAGGTTCCAGCTTACTTTCAGCACGGGGCTGACTGTAGAAACTGATTATCTGATTCTGGCTACCCCATTCACGGCGCTGCGCCAGGTCGATTTGCAGATAGAACTCCCCAACACGCTGCGCCGTTTCATTCATGAGGTGAACCTGGGCACCAACGAAAAGCTATTCGCGGGCTTTCAGCAGCGCGTGTGGCATCAGGCGCAGGGCTTTGTGGGCGAAGCCTGGACAGATCTGGGCTATTCGGGGCTGTGGGAAGAAACCCAGCGCCAGCCAGAGCGATCGCAGGGGGTGCTGACCTTCTTTCTGGGCGGGAGCGAGGTGGCCCGCGCCAAGCGCAATCCCAATGTGCAGGGTCGCGTGTTTGTGAACCGCCTGAATTCCCTTATGCCGGGGATAAAATCCGCCGCCACAGGTCAGTTCTATCGAACTGCCTGGGCCGATGATCCCTACATCCAGGGCGGCTACACCAGCTTCAAACCTGGACAATACACCGAGTTTGGCGAATATCTCTACATCGAATCCGACGACCCCGACGAGCGTCAGGATGTGGCGATCGGCAAGCTAGTGTTTGCCGGAGAACACCTCAGCGATGAATACTATGGCTACATGAACGGCGGTGCCCAGACAGGGCGATTGGCCGCAGAAGTCATTGCAGAGATGCTTCAGGCGTAATCCCTATAGGGCTACTAAGTACACACATCTCGGCGGAGAAACCCAAACCCTGATCAATCTCCCTCAATCCCCGCGTTGATGCGCCGCCGCGCCATAAAAAAGGGGATTTTGAATCTAGCCGCCCCGGTTTTGTGGCGGGCGAAGAAGGATTGCTAGACTGTGGTGTACTTAGCTAGTCTTTTGGGATAGGGCTGGAGTATAGCTGGCTCCTGCAAAGCGGTGGGTAGATTTGAGCGTTCTTATCTTCATTCGGCAATGCCCAAGACTTTCTTATTTCAGCGCGATCCTGGAATTGGCACGATATCGCTGCTAATCCCACATTCATTTGACGCACTATGAACACGTCCTAATGTGCTGGATGGGTCAAGTGATGATGCGCTGAGTCATCAACTGGCTGCGACTCTGCGGAAATTGGGGCGATCGCCCCTTTCTCGTCTGCTCCCTGCACTTCAACCACCCCTCGAAACATGTTCATGCCGCAGGTAAATTCATATCGACCGGGTTGCGTAGGAGTGAACTCAATCGCCGTTGTTTGATTTAGCGGCAAGACTTGGGCAATGCGAAAATCGGGAAACCGGACTTCCTCCAGGCAACTGCTGGGATCTTTGCGATCGAAATTGAGCCGCACAGGCTGACCCACCTGCACCACAATCTGACTGGGTTCATAGCCGCCATCCACTGTAATGGTGACTTCCTGAACGCCGCCCTGCGTTGTGGCTTTGCGCGATTGGGGCTTGCTCAGCAAAAACCACCAAAGCTCCAGCCCGATTAATCCCAACCCGCCTGCTGTGACTGCAACTTTAGCCCACAAGGGTTGTTCAATTCGTTGAAATTGTCCTGCCTTTTCGGTGGTGGAGGGCTGCATTTCTGTGTGCGTTTCCTGGGCGATCGCCCGACTCGACACTGTTCCGATCAGCATTCCAATAGTCGCAACGCCAGCAATAAGTTTTTTATGGTAAATCATGTTTTTTCTATGCATTCGCTTTGCAAATTTTGCCTTGGATCTGTGTCTAAAAGAATCCTGAAAACTGCTCTAAAACTATCTCGATAGCTTAGGCTGAAAGTTGCGGAGTCGCAGCGCATTCGTGACGACAGACACGGAACTAAAGGCCATCGCGGCTCCGGCAATGATGGGATTGAGCAGCCAGCCAAACACGGGATAGAGAATGCCTGCGGCAATCGGAATTCCGGCAACGTTGTAGATAAAGGCGAAGAACAGGTTTTGCTGGATGTTGCGGATGGTGGCGCGGCTGAGCTGAATTGCCGTCACAATGCCGTGTAGATCGCCGGAAATCAGCGTGATGTCGCTGGCGGCGATCGCCACATCCGTTCCCGTACCAATCGCAATTCCCACATCGGCTTGAGCCAGCGCAGGCGCGTCGTTGATGCCATCGCCCACCATTGCTACGATGCGAGACGAGGGGGAGAGGGGGAGAGGGGGAGAGAGGGAGAAGTTTTTTGGTTTGCTGTGATGTGGACTGAGATTGCCATCCTGTTG
>RFIF01000271.1 GCA_003695655.1 Cyanobacteria bacterium J069 | reverse complement strand
GGTCAGGGGTCAGGGGTCAGGGGCGAGTGAAGCGCTGGATGGAGCAGACGCAAAGTGCTGGAATCTGCATCGTTAGCGTCGAGGTGGGATCAGTCCATTCTGACTGGCGACTCTAAACTTGCGATACTCGCGGCGATCGCCTTTTTTCCTCAAATCCTGACCGACATGGACATTCTTGACATTTTTAAGTTAAAGTTGTAGTGAGTTTGCATAAGCTCTTTGATTCCCGTCAAAGCCTTATGAGATAAGCGTCTCTCATCTTGAGAGATATCTTAAGTTAATGAGAATAATGAGAATGACGATAGGAGGTCGGGGGTGTATCAATCGCAACTCAAGCCTCTGACCTAGAATCAGAGAATTAGAGCAGACTAAGAAAACGATGCATTGACGATATATTCAAGAACCTGTTGAGAACCTGCTAAAAGAACCCGCCGGGCCAAATTGCCAAGTCAAGATTATGACTCCTGAAACTGTTGATCGAAGACCCATCCGCTCTCTAGAAGACGCGCTCAATCGCTGCCAGCTTTTGGGAATGCGCCTGAGCAAACAGCGTCGCTTCATTTTGGAGCTACTGTGGCAACAGCAGGAGCACTTGTCGGCCCGCGAAATTTACGATCGCCTCAACCAGCAGGGTAAGGATATTGGCCACACCTCGGTTTATCAAAACCTGGAGGCGCTGTCGGAACAGGGCATCATCGAATGCGTCGAGCGCTCCGACGGCCGCCTCTATGGCAACATCAGCGACCCCCACAGCCATGTGAATTGTCTGGATACAAACCAGATTTTGGATGTGCATGTCGATCTACCCGCCGAACTCATTCAGCAGATCGAGCAGCAAACGGGTGTGAAAATTACCAGCTACTCCATCGACTTTTTTGGCTACAGGCAGCAGGAGTAATCTGGCTGACCCGGTAACAGGCGACTCGCTCCCATACCCGATCACTGCCAAACCACATTACTGCCAAACCACATTACTGCCAAACTTGGGCGATCGCCGTCCGTTCGTCCTCGCTCAGCATCCAGCCCAGCGCGCCCGCATTCTGGACGACTTGGCTGGCATTTTTCGCACCTGGGATTGGGATCACGCCGCCCTGCGCCATCAGCCAGTTGAGCGCCACTTGGGCCGGCGTCCGCTCATACGTTTGCCCGATTTCCTTTAGCAGGTTCACCTTGGGGGCGAGTTTTTCTAGACCTTCGCGGCTAAAGCGGGGGTCGATTTTGCGGGCACCCTGCGGCTGCACGTAGGTTTCGGGAGTATATTTGCCCGTCAGCAAGCCCTGCGCCAGGGGGCTATAGGCCAAAATGGTGACGCCAAGCTGTTTGGTGGTTTCCAATAGGCCGTTGCGCTCAATTTGCCGCGCCAATAGAGAATATTGCACCTGATTGACCGCCAGGGGCACGCCGCGCTGGGCCAGCAGGTCAAAGGCGCGCTGGGTTTGCTCAGCGGAGTAGTTGCTCACGCCGATAGACTTGATGCGCCCCTGCTGCACCTCGTCCGCCAGGGCATTCATTAGCGTCGGCTGCCCCATGAAAAAGTCGAACGGCCAGTGAACCTGGTATAGGTCTACCGTGGGCACCTGGAGCCGCCGGAGACTGGCCGTGAGGGCATCGGCGACGGCGCTGCCCCAGATGCGCCAGGGCAGCGGGAAGTATTTGGTTGCTAGAATGACGGGCTGCTGAAGCTCTTGGGCAAAGCGGCCGATCAGCCGCTCCGATTCACCGAATCCGTAGATTTCCGCCGTGTCGAAAAAGTTTACACCCGCCTCGACAGCGGTCTTGAAGGCATCGCGCAGTTGCGACTCGTCGTAGTCTTGACCGTAGCCCCAGTAGAGCTTATCGCCCCAGGCCCAGGTGCCAATGCCAAGGGCGGGAACGGTGGGGCCGCTGGGGCCGAGCGTGAGGGTTTGCATGGGGAAATCACTTGGGGAAATCACTTGGGGGAATCGCTTGGAGAAATCGCTTGGAGGGCGATCGCCAATTGGAATTATTGCTGCCAATCTGGCTGAATGACAGGACACACTTCTTTAAAGTGTATCGTTACATTTCGCAACCTTGGGGCAGTGGCATTGAAATGAGTCGAGCATTTGTAAATGGACTTAACGTTTAAGCCGTGGAGCGGAGTTAAGCTGTGTAAAATTGGTGGAACTTACGCGATGAGGATTGGGACGGGACGATGAAAATCCTGGTTCTGGCTTGGGAGTTTCCGCCGCGAATTGTGGGAGGAATTGCTCGCCATGTCTCGGAACTGTTTCCAGAAATGGTCAAGTTGGGGCATGAAGTCCACTTGCTGACAGTGGAGTTTGGGCAAGCGCCACACTACGAGGTGGTGGAAGGGGTGCGCGTGCATCGAGTGCCCGTCAGCGGGGGGCATGACTTTTTTCATTGGGTGGTAAATATGAACGAGAGCATGGGTCGCCACGGCGGCAAGCTGCTCTCGGAAGATGGCCCCTTTGATCTGATCCACGCCCATGATTGGCTGGTTGGAGATGCGGCGATCGCCCTCAAACATGCCTTTTGCATTCCGCTGGTGTCCACAGTTCACGCGACAGAGTCGGGCCGCCACAACGGGCTGCATAACCCCACGCATCACTACATCGCGGGCAAAGAAAGGCTGCTGGCGCATGAATCATGGCGGCTGATCGTCTGCACGAACTACATGCGGCGCGAGGTGGAACGGGTGCTGAACTGTCCGTGGGACAAAGCCGACGTGGTATTTAACGGCATTCGCCCAGAGAAAAAGCCCGCCCGCGACGACTTTGACTGGAAAACCTTTCGGCGGCGCTATGCCAGTGATGAAGAGCGCATTGTCTATTATGTCGGACGCATGACCCACGAAAAGGGCGTGCACAATCTGCTGAGCGCTGCACCCAAAGTGATTTGGGAGATGGGCGGCAATGCCAAAATTGTGCTGATTGGCACAGGCTATACCGACCATCTCAAGCGGCAGGCTTGGGAGATGGGCATTTGGCAGAAGTGCTATTTCACCGGATTTATGTCGGATGCAGACTTGAACCAGTTTCAGGCGATCGCCGACTGCGCCGTATTTCCCAGCCTTTACGAACCCTTTGGCATTGTGGTGCTAGAGAGCTTTGCGGCTCGCGTCCCCGTCGTCGTTTCCGACACAGGCGGACTCCCCGAAGTCGTGCAACATCGCAAAACCGGTATCGTCACCCAAACCAACAACCCCGACTCCCTTGCCTGGGGCATTTTGGAAGTGCTGCACCACCCCGACGAGTCCAAAGTTCTGGTTGAAAATGCCTATATTGACCTGGTGCAGCGCTTCCGCTGGGACGACCTGGCTGCCCAAA
Source organism: Cyanobacteria bacterium J069 (assembly GCA_003695655.1). Classification (GTDB taxonomy): domain Bacteria; phylum Cyanobacteriota; class Cyanobacteriia; order Elainellales; family Elainellaceae; genus Thermoleptolyngbya. The sequence goes on along the minus strand of RFIF01000271.1, from coordinate 3,304 downwards.
CAGAAGCGGTCTACCGCCGCGTGGTACGCGAGCGCAAGATCGTGCCGTGGTAGTCGTTAGCCGATTCTCACCAGCGGGAAAATTAGGGATCAGGTTTCAGGTTTTAGGAGTCAGGGATTAGTCCTAACGCCTGCAACCTGACCCCTGACTCCTCTCAAAGGCATCTACATGAAACAGAAAAAAACCAGCAGGCGCTGGACGCTGTTGCTGCTGCCAGCGGGGCTGCTGCTGGTGGCGGGGCTGAGTCTGTGGCGGCGCGGTGTGGCGCAGTCGCCATTGCTAGAGCCGCTGCCCCAAGATCCGCAGATTCAGGCATTTTTTAACCAGTCACAGGCGGCGCGGTATCGAGAACCCTATCGGGGGCAAGAGCGACTGGGTGATGACCTGGAGCGAGTGCTGATTGACGCAATTTTGTCGGCGCGGCGATCGCTGGATATCGCCGTTCAAGAGCTGCGGCTGCCCCGAATTGCCGAGGCACTCGTACAGCAGCAGCGGGCGGGGGTGCGGGTGCGGGTGATTGTGGAAAACAACTATCGGCGGCCGCTGAGCCAGGTTTCGGCGGCGGAGACGGGGCGGATGACAGAGCGCGATCGCGCCCGCTATCAGGAATCGCTGCGGCTGATGGATGAAAACGGGGACGGTCGCATTTCGCCCCAGGAGGCGGCCCGGCGCGATGCCCTGGTGATGCTGGAAAATGCCAGAGTGCCGCTAATCGACGACACGGCGGATGGGTCGAAGGGCAGTGGGTTGATGCATCACAAGTTTGTTGTCGTAGATAACCAGGTGGTGATCGTCGGGTCGGCTAATTTCACGACCTCTGACATTCACGGCGATTTTGGCGCGCCGGCAAGTCGCGGCAACCCCAACCACCTGCTGCGGATTCAGAACATCGCGCTGGCGCAAATTTTCACCGATGAATTTAACCTGATGTGGGGCGATGGGCCGGGCGGGCGCACCGACAGCCGCTTTGGGCTACAGAAAACTGCGCGATTCGCGGAGCGATCCCTGCGGGAATCGCCCCGGTCTGCGCTGCTGGCTCCTACTTCGCGGGTGACAGTACAGTTTTCGCCCACCTCGCCCAGCCAGCCCTGGCAGGTCAGCGTCAACGGATTGATTGGGCGAGCGCTGTCGGCTTCGCAGCGACAGGTCGATCTGGCGCTATTTGTCTTTTCTGACCAAAACTTGGGCAATGCACTGGAAATCCAGCAGCAAAAGGGCGTCCAGGTGCGGGCGCTGATTGACCCTGGTTTCGCCTTTAGAACCTATAGCGAGGGGCTGGACATGATGGGCGTAGCGCTGCCCGATGCCCAATGCCGGATTGAGCGAGGGAATAAAACTTGGGGGAGGGCGATCGCCACTGTCGGCGTGCCCACTCTGCCGGAGGGCGACCTGCTGCACCACAAGTTTGCCGTCATCGACCAGCAGCGAGTGATCACAGGTTCTCAAAACTGGAGCGCCGCCGCCAACCACAGCAACGACGAAAACCTGCTGGTAATCGACAATGCCACCGTCGCCGCCCATTTTCAGCGCGAATTTGAGCGGCTCTATGCCACGGCGGAGCTAGGCGTGCCCGGCTGGCTCCAGCAAAAAGCCCAGCAGGAGCAGTCCCGCTGTGGGCTGGCTCCTGCTGGCGCTGGGAGGGCTGTTTCTGAGGAGGTTGATGGCGCAGAATAGTCGCAAATGACGCGACTTTCAACGCGGCTAGGCTTTGTCCTCGTCTTCGGCGTCCAGGTCTGCGTCTAGCGCCTCTGCCCCTGCCTCTGCCTCTGCCCCTGCCTCTGCCCCTGCCTCTGCTTCATCCAGTTCGGCTTCGTCTAGATCTGCTGGCGTATCGTCCTCTAGCTCGTCCAGTTCATTGGCACTGGCGACGGGTTCCTCGGTGGCGGCGGAGTCATCGTCTTGTTCAGGAGCGCTTTCGGGGGCGATCGCCGCTGCTGTCTCCGCTGCTGTCTCCGCTGCTTCTAAGGTCTCCTCGTCCTCTAGCGCCTCGTCATAGTCTTCATCGTCATACTCTTCATCGTATTCTGCTGCTTCGGCTCTGCGGGCGGCCGCGGCCTCTTCTGCCAGGCGACGCTGTTCAGCGAGTTCGGCAATCTTCTGGTTCTCGGCTTCGTAGTCATATTTAGCCGTGTCTTTAATATCGATCTTCCAACCCGTCAGGCGGGCGGCAAGGCGCACGTTTTGCCCTTCTTTGCCGATCGCCAGGCTGAGCTGATCTTCCGGCACCAGGACATGGGCCTGGCGGCTGTCGGGGTCAACCAGCCGCACCTCATCCACCCGCGCTGGACTCAGCGCATTGGCAATGTAAGAGCCGGGGTCGGGCGACCAGCGGATCACGTCGATTTTTTCGCCGCGCAGTTCATTCACCACCGCCTGAATCCGCGAGCCGCGCGCGCCGATGCAGGCCCCCACCGGGTCTACGTCCCGCTCCAGCGTGTCTACGGCGATCTTAGTGCGCGGGCCCACGGAACGAGAGGGCGGGTTGGCCTCCCGCGCCACCGCCACAATCCGCACAATTTCGTCTTCAATTTCGGGCACTTCGTTGGCAAACAGATCCACCACCAGCCCCGCATCGGCCCGCGACACCAGAAGCTGCGGCCCGCGATGGGAACCCTCCGACACCCGCTTTAGCAGCACTTTAAACACGGCATTGGCGCGATAGTTGTCGTTGGGGAGTTGGTCGCGCTTCAGCAGTTCTGCCTCCACCTCCGGCTGACCAAAGCCGCTGTTTACCGCCATAATCACCGACTGCCGCTCAAACCGCAGCACCCGCGCCTGGGGCAGCACCGTGCCCTCCAGGTCTTGGAACTCTTCTTGCACCAGCTTCCGCTGCTGGTCGCGCAGCTTTTGTGCCAAGACCTGCTTGGTCTGGATCGCTGCCATCCGCCCAAACTCGTTTTGATCTGGCGTCACGTCCAGCACCACGGTATCGCCTAGCTGCGCCTCTGGAGCTACTTCCTGCACTTCCTCTAGGGCAATCTGGTGGTCGGGATTGTCCACCGTTTCCACGATCGCCTTTGTCGCCAGCACTCGAAACCCCTCGTCTTCGATGTCCAGCTCCACCTCAAAATTGTTGAAATACTCTTCGTCAAAAATCGACGTGTCAGGGCGATGGGTGCGGCGATAGCGCTCATAGCCCTTCAGCAGCGCTTCCCGCAGTGCTGCCTGCACTGCATGTTTCGGCAGGTTGCGCTCGCGGCTGATGCCGTCGATCATTTCTTTCAAACCGGGCAGGGTAACCATGGACATAATTCAGTTCTCCGGTATTAAGTTTTGGAAATTAGTAGGCCTTACGCAGTTGGGT
>RFIF01000270.1 GCA_003695655.1 Cyanobacteria bacterium J069 | reverse complement strand
GTGCGTCCCAACGGCTCCCTATGCCACATCGAATCTTACTTCCTGGTGCAGCGCGACTCGGCCGGGCGACCCCAGCGGCTCGTCGGCCTCAACCTGGACATCACCGAGCGCAAGCAGGCGGAGGCCGCCCTCGCCGCCAGCGAACGGCAGCTCTCCACGCTGATCAGCAACTTGCCCGGCTATGTCTATCGCGTCCAAAATGACCCGAACTTTACGCCCATCTTCATCAGCGCAGGCGTAGAAACGGTGACGGGCTATCGCCAGGATGAGTATCTGGTCGAGCGAACGATTTCCTGTGGGCAGGGCATCCACCCCGATGATGCCGAGCGGATCTGGGCGCTGGTGCAACGGGCTGTGGGCGATCGCACACCCTACGAATGCGAATATCGTATCCGGACTAAAACCGGCGAGGAACGCTGGGTCTGGGAGCGCGGCCGAGGAATTTATGATGACGCTGGAAACCTGGAATGGCTAGAAGGGTTTGTAACCAATATCAGCGACCGCAAAATCGCTGAAGCCGAGCTACGGGCCCAAAAAGAGCTGTTGCAAATCACCCTCGACCACCTCCCGGTCATGGTCAGTGTTCATTCAGAGACGGGCGACATTTTGCTAGTCAACCGGACGATCGAGAAGACCGTCGGCTGGACCCACGCAGAACACTTGACCCACGACGTACTGCGAGAGTGCTACCCCGATCCCGCAGACTATGACCGGGTAGCTCGCCACATTGCAGCCGCCGACTCTACCTGGCAAGAGTTTCGGCTCCGCACCCGCGACGGTCGTCTTATAGACACCGCCTGGACTCAAATTCCCCTGCCGGACGGTCGCAGCATCGGCATTGGGCAAGACATCACCGAGCGCAAGCGAGCAGAAGAATCACGCCTGCAAGCCGAGCGACTGCAAGAAGAACTAAAGCTGTTGGAAACCATCCTCGACTCGGTGCTGGCGGGCTATTGGGATTATGACATCCGCAAAGGCACGAACTATTGGAGTCCTGGGCTGAAGCGAATGCTGGGCTATGGAAATGACGAAATCCCCAACACGCTCGACAACTGGGAACGGCATATCTTACTAGAAGACTTGCAGAAGGCAAAGGACCGTCTGGAGCGGCATGTGCAGAGTCGCGGGGCTGAACCGTATTACAACGAAGTTCGCTATCGCCACAAAGACGGGTCAATCGTCTGGGTGCTCTGTGCAGGACAGGGCATTGAGTGGAACGAGGCAGGCGAGTTGCTGCGGATGGTGGGCTGCCATGTAGATATTACGCCGCTCAAGGCTATTGAGGAGCAGCTGCAAACTAGCAAGGCACATCTGCGAGAGGCGCAGCGCATTGGCAATATTGGCAGTTGGGAGTTTGATGTTCACACTGCGACAATTACCTGGTCGGATCAGGTGTTTCATATTTTTCGACGCGATTTGGCTCTAGGAACGCCGAAGGATTTTGCAGATCTCCAGCAGTTGATTCATCCGGGCGATCGCGAGCTTCATGCCCAAGTTGTTCAAACACTCATCGATACCTATCAGCCCTACGATATCGAACTTCGCATTTATCGGGGGGATGGCTCAATTGGGTATATGCAGGCAAAGGGCGAAGCAGTGCTAGATGAGGCTGGCTGCTTGCACAAGCTGAGGGGCACTGTGCTGGATATTACTGAGCGCAAGCGAGCTGAGGAAGAGCGTCGTCTGTTGACGGATCGTCTGACGCTGGCGCTGAAAGCAGGGGAAATCGGCACTTGGGACTGGGATACGAACCATGAAATCACCTGGGATGACCGAATGTATGAAATTTATGGACTGCAAGAATTGCAGGCGTTAGGGCGGCCGGTGCAGTATCGAGAGTGGTGCGATCGCCTCCATCCCGATGATTTGGCCTCGACCGAAGCCGCGCTGCAAGCAGCCATCCGCGGAGAGAGCGAATATGACGTGGAGTTTCGCATCTGGCGCACCGACGGCGAGCTGCGCTGGATCAAGGCCAATGCGCTGGTGCAGCGCGATGCCCAGGGCAACCCCCTCCGCATGACGGGCATTAACTACGACATCACCAAACGCAAACGAGCCGAAGAGGAGATTCTGCAAAAGTCGGTGCAGCTTGAAGCCTCAAATCGGGAGCTAGAGGCGTTTGCTTATTCGGTGTCGCATGATTTGCGATCGCCCCTCCGCGCCATCGACGGCTTCAGCAAAGCCCTCATCGAAGATTATGGCGATCGGTTTGATGTGGAAGGGCGCGATTATTTCAGCCGCATTCGGCATAACGTGCAGCGGATGGGACTGCTGATCGACGCCCTGCTCAACCTGTCCCGCGTATCTCGCGCCGAGATGCGCTATGTACCCGTAAACCTGAGTGCGATCGCCCAAGAGCAAATCGAAGAACTGCAAGCCACCGAACCAGACCGCCAGGTCGAGTTTGCGATCGCGCCCGATGTCGTCGTCTCGGCTGATCCCACCCTGATGCGCGTCGTCCTTAGCAATCTGCTCCAAAATGCCTGGAAGTTTACCAGTCATCACATCGCCGCTCGGATCGAATTTGGCATAATCAAACAAAATAAGCGAACCATCTACTTCATTCGAGATGATGGCGCAGGCTTTGACATGGCCTACTCTTCTATGCTTTTTGGGGTGTTTCAGCGATTGCACAATATGAACGAGTTTCCTGGCACGGGCATCGGGCTGGCAACCGTGCAGCGGATTATTCATCGTCATGGTGGCCAGGTCTGGGCAGAGTCCGCTGTCGAGCAAGGAGCCACCATCTATTTCACACTCCCCCATCCCTCCCTTTAACCCTTTCAACCAAGGGCATCCACCAAAAACAAGGGCATCCACCAAAACCGAGTATCAGCCGAAAAGCCAACCAATCAAGCCAACCAATCAAGCCAACCGACAACTCGAAACGGCCGTGGCCTCTCATCTCAACCCCTGACCCTTGACCCCTGACCCCTGACCCCTGACC